>DATFLG010000023.1:0-3667 GCA_035267985.1 Gammaproteobacteria bacterium
ATCCAGGCCGCGGTGCTGAATGTGCGCGCCGGCCCCGGGCTGGAGTTCACGGTGATCGCCCGGGTGGAGCGGGGTGTCAGCCTGGCGGTGTTCGGCAGCGGTCCGGGTTGGTACTACGTGCGCCTGCCCGACGGCCAGTACGGCTGGGTGATGACCCAGTACACCATTCCCGTGAACCTGGAGCCGGCCGGCTGAGGCAGTGGCGTTGACCATCCGGCGCAGGTCCCCGGGGTCGGCAACGATCGGGGTAACCGGTGGTCACACGGGCGCGATGACCGATACGGTTCGGCCATTGATCCCGGTCATGGAGTGGGCGCGCGGGAAGCGCGACGCTACCGGAAAATCCGGTGCGACGGCCTGACTGAGGCAGCGGGAGTGTCCGGCAGGCGGGAGGGTGTGATACGTGTCTGACTGGCGACGGCTTGCAAACCGCCTGGCCCCCGCGCTGGCCATCGTCTGGGTCACGTTGCTCGGACTCGGCACCCTGCAGCCATGCTGCGAAGCCATTGCGGACAGCTTTGTGCCGCCGGCTCATACGCCCTTTGGGGAGGCTTCGCATCACGGGACCCGGGGCGACATCCATGATCATAGGGCCAGTGGGGAAGGGCCCGTACACACCCACTGCGGGGAAACCCTTGTCCCGCATTTACAGCTGAAGGCGGTCCCGACAACGGAAGCTGGCCAGGGCTGGGACCTGCATCCGTCGTCCCTTTTCCCGGTCCACCGGCTGCGTCCGGTGAATCCGCCCGCCCGGGGTGCGAGCGCGGGACCCGCCGTCGGTCGGGAACGAGCTCCGCCTCTGCCGGTGTATCTGGCCACCCTGCGTCTGCGTATCTAGCGATCGGCCGCATCCGCTGGGGCGGCGCCAGCCCGTTGTGCCGACAGGGCGCGGGCGCGGCGCTGCCGCCTATCATCGGCCAGGCCTGCGCCAGGGCCTGGGGATGGCGACATGGATTCGAGGATACTGTCATGGTCGTGAATGAACTTGCCAGGAAGGTGGGGATTCGGCCCCACGTGGTGCGCTATTATGCCCGCATCGGACTGCTCAAGCCGACACGGCACCCCGGGAACGACTACCAGCTGTTCAATCACCGGGATCTGGACCGCCTGCGGTTCATCCGCAAGGCCCAGCGGGTCGGGCTGACCCTCAACGACATCACCGAACTGCTGGACCATCCCACCGCAGATCCCTGCTGCCGGCGACTGCAGGCTCTGGTGCAGCGGCGTATGGACCAGAACCGGCGCAGGATCGAGGAACTGCAGCGCCTTCAGCACCGTATGGAGACCCTGACCGGCTCCTGGGGCATCTGTGAGAGCTGCCTGGGCGACTGTGACCCCTACTGCTCCCGGGTCCAGGACCGCCTGGACCGGGCGGGAGCCTGCGATCCGCGGGCACCCTGCCCCTAGGGCGGCCGCCGAGGGCGGGCAAGGCCTGGCCCCGGCGGGCGTGTGCGCCGTGTCGTTGACGGACACTGCCGTGTGTCCGCTTACGTGACCTGGAGGGGAGTGCGATGTCTGCACCGGCCGATGATCGAATCAACACGGCTTTTGTGGCCAAACGGCGGGTGGCGGTGCCGGGTGCCGATGGAGCCGAAGCCCTGGAGGCCATCCGGGAACGGCTGGAAAGCTGCCCGGGTGTAATGGCGGTCCATCGCGATGGACGCCGTTGCCGGGTGCGTCTCACCTACGATGCCAGTCAGGTGGGCTTCGACCATCTGGTCTCGGAGCTGGCGGCAGCCGGCTATCCGGTGGCAGGGGGCGTCTGGAGCCGGCTGAAGCGTCAGTGGTTCAGTTATCTGGACGACAACGCCCGGGCGAACGCCGGTGGCGGCAAGGGAGCGTGCTGCAGCCAGCCCTCCGACATCTACGCAGCGCGCTCCCGGAAACGGTAGGCGGAACCGGCCGGCCGCGATCATGCCGGTGGGCTCTTTCCCAGGGTGCCGTTGAGGCCCGGGATGTGGAACGGTGGTCAGTGACCGCCCTTCCTGCCGGCCACGGGGTGTCGCGGCCAAGGGACGTTTCCGGGTGCCGGACTACGCAGGCGGCCGGCGTCCAGATTGCTGTGCGGCGTTCAGAAAACTCATCAACTCGGGGGCGTATTGCTGAATCTTTTCCACGGAGGAATGGGTCGCGTCCGACAACACCCTCAGCTGCACCGCGTCGGAAGCGCGTTGTGCGTACACCGCCTGGGCATCTGAAACGGGCACCTGGTCATCCATGGCGCCGTGGACGAGAAGTACGGGACAGCTTACATGCCGGATGGTGCGCACCGGTGCGATGTCGTCGAAGCGGGCGCCGATCTGCCGTTCGATGTAGCGCAGCACCCACCAGCCCACGGGGAGGTAGGGAACATGGTGGGTTTTCATGATCCGGCGCATGAGCCGAGCGGGGTGGGCGAAAGTGGCAATGCTCACCACCGCGCACAGACGTGGGTCGGTGGACGCCACCAGCAGCGCGGCGGCGGCCCCCACCGAATGGCCCAGCACGCTCAGCCGATCCGGATCCACAGAAGGTTGCCGGCGCAGCCACTCGAGGGCATGGGCCAGGTCCTCGGCGAATTTCACCATCGACGAGAAATCGTCCTCATCGCTGCGCCCGTGATTCCGTGCATCCATGAGCAGCACCGAATATCCCTGATCCACCAGATGGGGCGCGAAAGGCAGCATGGCCTGCGCGTTGCCGCCCCACCCGTGCAACAGCACCACGCACGGCAGCGGTTCTGCGGTCGATGCCGGAACATACCAGGCGAACAGGCGCCTGCCGTTGGCGGTGGCGATGGACACGGGCCGGTACGGAAGGCCGTGGGCCTCCGGGGTCTCGGTTTCTGCCTGACGAGGTGCCCGAAAGGCGCGCCGGATCAGCCAGGGCGCCGCGACCCGGCAGGCCGCCAGACAGATCAGGGCGACAGCAAGCAGGATGGCCATTGTCAGGATGCCGGCGGCGGGATCCCAAACGGGCGGGCGGGGCGGTCCGGAACAGGCACCGGCGCCGGCGTCCGCAACCGGTGCCCTTCCCATGCATGGAGTATGTTTTCCATAGCTGGAAAGACTCTGTCAGCGTGTCCATAGTCTATCAAGGCGGGCATGCCCCACTGAGTGCAGCGACGCGGCCGGGCGGGGTCCGGCAGCCGCCGGTCACGGCCCACCGGAACGTCGCCGAATTGACGCCGGCCGGCTTCCGACGCTCCGGTCCGGGCTTGACCTGTATCCAGCGTACAGGTTCACACTCAATTCCACAGAGCTTCGGCCCCGCGGACTGCCGGGGCCAACCAACCGTACGGAGGAGACAAGCCATGAAGAAAGGGATCGTTCGAATGATGGTGCCTGCCGCCCTTGCGGGCGTTCTGGCCTGCCCCGGCGTGGGCCTGGCGGCCGACCAGTCCGGTTCCGGGTCGCAAAACAGTGCACAGCAGGGTTACGGCATGCCCTATGGAATGGGGCCGGGAATGATGGGAGGTTACCGCTATGGACCCGGGCCCCGGGGCGCGGAAGGCTACGGCTACGGCTACGGCATGGGACCGGGAATGATGGGTCCCGGCATGATGGGCGGCTACGGCCCCGGCATGATGGGTCCGGGAATGATGGGCCCGGGAATGATGGGCCCGGGCATGATGGGCCCGGGCATGATGGGCGGCTACGGCTACGGTCCCGGCATGATGGGGCCGGGA
>DATFLG010000024.1:0-3282 GCA_035267985.1 Gammaproteobacteria bacterium
AACGCAGGGACGGGGGCGGCCGGTGCACGGCGGGCCCGCGGTGAAGGAAATGGAACCGAGACAAGGTACGGGCATGGCGGTACGTGTTTTGGTAGTCGACGATTCGGGGTTCTTTCGGCGTCGCATCGTCGAGATCCTGGAGTCGGATCCCAATATCGAGGTGGTCGGCACCGCGGCCGACGGGCGTGATGCCGTGCGCAGGACGGCCGAGCTCAAGCCGGACGTGGTGACCATGGACATCGAGATGCCGGTCATGGACGGGATCACAGCCGTGCGGCGCATCATGGCCAGCCGCCCCACGCCGGTGCTGATGTTCTCGTCGCTGACCTACGAAGGCGCCCAGGCCACCCTCGACGCCCTGGAGGCGGGAGCCGTCGACTTCCTGCCCAAGCGCTTCGACGACATTTCCCGGGACCGCGAAGAGTCCAAGCGTCTGCTGCGGGCCCGGGTGCGGTTGATCGCGGGGCGCACCCAGCCAGCGCGGGGTGTCGCCGCCGCCGCCGGTGCAGGGGGCGCAGCGGCCGCCGTGCCGGTGCGTCCGAGGGCCTCGCCGCGCCACGAGGTCAGGCTGGTGGTGATCGGCAGCTCGACGGGCGGGCCGGTGGCCCTGCAGCGCGTACTGAGCGCGCTTCCCGGGGACTTGTCTGTTCCGGTGCTGCTGGTACAGCACATGCCGGCCAGCTTTACGCCGGCTTTTGCGGCGCGCCTCAATCAACAATGCGCGATCCGGGTCAAGGAAGCCGCCGACGGCGACGTCCTGGAGCCGGGCACGGCATATCTGGCCCCGGGCGGACGGCAGATGGCGCCGGAGGAGCGCGCCGGGGTGGTGCGCCTTCGCATCGCTGACGGCGATCCATCCCTGCATTACAAACCCTGCGTGGACATCACCTTCCGAGCCGCCGCGGAGGTGTTCCCCGGCAAGGTGCTGGCGGTCGTGATGACGGGCATGGGTGCCGACGGGCGCGAAGGCGCCCGGCTGTTGAAGCAGGGCGGGGCCACGGTATGGGCCCAGGATGAGGCAAGCTGCGTCATCTACGGCATGCCGATGGCAGTGGTGGAAGCCGGTCTCGCCGACCAGGTCATCGCGCTGGAGGGAATCGGGCCGGCTTTGGCAAAGAGTGTGTAGGCCATGGACGTGCTCAGCATCGTGGGTGTGGTGCTGGCCTTCGGTGCCATTCTCGGGGGGAATTTCCTCGAGGGTGGTCACATCGAGTCCCTGCTCCAGCTGACCGCCTTCATCATCGTGGGGGGGGGCACCACCGGCGCGATCATGGTTCAGACACCCATGAGCACCTTCCTGCGCGCACTGAAGATGGTGCTGTGGGTGTTTCTGCCGCCCAAACTCTCTCCGGACGAGGCCGTCGAGAAGATCGTCAGTTGGAGCAACATCGCCAGAAAGGAGGGGCTGCTGGGTCTGGAGACCATGGCCGAGAACGAGGCGGACCTGTTCGCCCGCAAGGGGCTGCAGCTGCTGGTGGACGGCAACGAACCGGAAACCATCCGCAACATTCTCGAGGTGGACATGGATGCCAAGGAGCACAAGGACACCCAGTCCGCCAAGGTATTCGAAGGCATGGGCGGCTATTCGCCCACCATCGGCATCATCGGTGCCGTGATGGGGCTGATCCACGTCATGAGCAACCTGGCTGATCCGAGCAAACTCGGTGAGGGCATCGCCACCGCCTTCGTGGCCACGATCTACGGCGTCGGGATGGCGAACCTGTTCTTTCTGCCCATGGCGAACAAGCTCAAGAGCCATGTCCACCGCCAGACGCAGTTTCGGGAAATGATCGTCGAAGGGGTGATATCCATCGCCGAGGGTGAGAACCCGCGCAATATCGAAACCAAGCTGCAGAGCTATCAGCAATAGGCTTGGGGCCGGCCTCGCGCCGGCCCCGTGCAGCGCAGGGGACGAGCGAACCCATGGCACGAAAGAAGAAACACGAGGAACACGAGAACCACGAGCGCTGGCTGGTGTCCTACGCGGACTTCATCACGCTGCTGTTCGCCTTCTTCGTGGTCATGTATTCGATTTCGTCGGTGAACGAAGGCAAGTACCGGGTCCTGTCGGACTCGCTGCTGGCGGCGTTCCGGGCCGCGCCCCGCTCCGTGCAGCCCATTCAGGTGGGCAAGCCCCTGAAGAGCCCCATGCACCAGAAGAACAGCCTCGACCGGCGTGTGCAGGTGGTCAAGACCTTTGACCTGCCCATGCCCCGGCGTCAGCACGGTCCCGAGGCGGGCGGCGGCAACGGGCAGACGGGCCGGCGAAGCGGACAAGGCAAGGACCGCCAGTCCGCCCAGCAGCAGATGGCCGCCGGAGAGGCCGCGGTGCGCCGCATCTCCGATCAGGTCCAGAAGGCCATGAGCGAGCTCATCAAGAAGCATCTGATCAAGGTACGGACCAACAAATACTGGGCCCAGGTGGAGATCAACACCAGCGTCCTGTTTCCCAGCGGGAGTGCGACCCTCTCGCCCCAGGCACGGCCCATCCTTCATAAGCTTGCCGACATCCTGCGCCCGTTCCCCAATCCGATCCATGTGGAGGGTTTCACCGACAACGTGCCCATCCACACGGTGGCGTTCCCCTCG
This sequence comes from Gammaproteobacteria bacterium, assembly GCA_035267985.1. Classification (GTDB taxonomy): domain Bacteria; phylum Pseudomonadota; class Gammaproteobacteria; order DATFLG01; family DATFLG01; genus DATFLG01. The sequence goes on from DATFLG010000024.1 coordinate 2,590, forward strand.
AACTGGGAGCTGTCGGCGGCGCGTGCCGCCAGCGTGGTGCACCTGTTCACGGACGCCAGGGTGAGGCCGGACCGCCTGGCGGCGATCGGATACGGCAAGTATCACCCGGTGGCCCCCAACGCCACGGCCGCCGGCCGGCGCCGCAACCGCCGGGTGGTGCTGGTGATCCTCGCCAGCAGCGACACGGACAAAGGGGCCGTGCCGCAAACGGTGGATGCCGTGGGTGCCAAGAGCGGCGCCAGCGTACCCGGTCAGGCGGGCACGAAGCACCCGGAGCGCGGGCCCGAGGCCTCCGGGAACAAGGCGTCCACGCCCGGGAGCCGGTCATGACGGTCTGGGCGGTCGCCAACCAGAAGGGCGGGGTGGGCAAAACCACCACGGCGGTGACCCTGGGTGGCTGGCTGGCGGCCCGGTCTGAGCCGACCCTGCTGGTGGATCTGGACCCCCACGGTTCCATGAGCGCCTACTTCGGCCTCGATCCCGATGCCCTGGATGCGAGCGTCTACGACCTGTTCCAGGCCCGGGCCCGGGACCAGCAGTGCGACAGCGCCAGCGTCGTGCGCGCCACGCCGTTCGACAACCTGTATCTGCTTCCGGCCTCCACGGCCCTGGCCACCCTGGACCGCCAGCTGGGCAGCCGGGAGGGCATGGGGCTGGTGGTGGCCCAGGCCCTGGAACAACTGGCCGGCCGTT
>DATFLG010000025.1:0-2995 GCA_035267985.1 Gammaproteobacteria bacterium
CCCGAGCGCCCGGCTCAGTGCCGAGTTGCGTGAGCACCGCCGGCTGCGGGATCAGCAGGCCCTGGACCCGGACACCTACGAGCGGGCCAAGCGCCGCATCCTGCGATGCCACGGCGCCCCGCCTGAATCAAGACCCGGGGCGGCCGAACCCGGGCGGCGGGACATCACCCGGGACGCCGGACTGCTGGCGAGCTCCTGAACCGGCCACGCGCTGGCCCCTGAGCGGGCCGGCCCGTCCCCGCGCGTTGCGAAGCTGGAACCGGGCCGCCGGTTCGAGTACTTTGCCCCCAGGGGGAAGTACCGCGGTCGGGGGGTGCGGCACGGGCCGGGGCAGCGCCGCGAGGCAGCGGCGCGCAACGCAGTGGGATTGCGGCGCCACGGGTCATGCCCCCTCAATAAGAATCCGAAAGGGGGCGCCATGCGGACCGGAAGTCTCTTGCTGCTGTCACTGCTGCTGTGCGCGGCACCTGTGTTTGCCGCGGTCTACAAATGGGTCGACAAGGACGGCCATGTCACCTTCTCCCAGACGCCGCCGCCGGAGCAGGCGGGGAAGGCCAGCCGGGTCACCATGGGGGGAGAAGGCCGCCACATCGACGTCCCCGACTATGTGCGGGAAAACTTCTGCGATGTCATCGGCGATGTCGCCCGCAAGATCGCCGGCTACATGGTCCGCGGCTATTCCGCCGACCGTGCCCTGACCGCGTCCTACAGTTCCGATGAACAGGAAGTGGTCAAGGCGGTGGTGGCGTTCGTCTACGGTTTCCAGGACACGGGAGCCTCCCCCGGGCGCATGGGCGACCTGGCCCGCAACCAGTGCCTCAATGGCGCCTACTCGAAGTACCTGGAAAACTACGTTCGGATACATCATCCGGAGCTGATCCACACCGACAAGCCTCACCGCAGGCCCGGAGTGGTGTTCACGGGTACCGGCTGGCCCGTGGGCACCGGTTACGTGCTCACCAACAACCACGTGATCGAGGGCGCCCACAGGATCACGCTCACCCGCCCCGACGGCAAGAGCATCAAAGCGACGGTCGCCCGGGCGGACCAGACCAATGATCTGGCGCTCCTCAAGGTGGACGACCCCCGCAAGCTGCCCCCCAGCCTCACCCTGGCCCCCGGCGATGCGCCCCTGGGCAGCCGGGTGTTCACCATCGGCTATCCCCATGTGGATGTCATGGGCCACACGCCCAAGCTGACCACCGGCGTCGTCAGCGCTTCGGCAGGGTTGGGCGATGATGCCCGGTTCTACCAGATTTCGGTGCCCGTCCAGGGCGGCAACAGCGGCGGGCCCCTGCTGGATATGCACGGGCGGGTGGTGGGGGTGGTGACCTCCAAGCTCAATGCGGTGGCGGTGCTCAGGCGCAGCGGGGACCTGCCCGAGAACGTCAACTACGCCATCAAGACCACGGTGGTTTCGAAGTTTCTGCGCTCCCGCATGGGGAACGGTCATCCCGCCGGGGCGGTGTCCTCTGCTGATGAGCCGCTGGAGAAGCTGGCCGCCCACCTCGAGCGGTCCGTCTTGCTGGTGACCGCCCGCTGAGCGGTTCGCGTCGGGGGACGGGCCGGGAAGCCCCTCACTGCAGGGTCTGCAACTGCATCTCCACGGACCGCAGGTTGGTCTGCACCGCGCTGCGCAGAGGGCAGTTCGGGTGCTTCTTCATCTGCTTCAGGTTTCCCCTGAGAATGTGCCTGGCCCGCCCGAGGTTGGAGCGCTTCTTGTGGGGGTGGATGCTCATTTCGGCCCGGTTCTTGTAGATCAGCGCCTGGCAGTAGTGATTCATGAACACGCCGCAGGTGCGCTTCGGAATATGGAACTGGGACCCTTTGTATCCAAGGTACTGTCCCCAGCAGTACTTGGGCAGCATCATCACCTCGCTGGCGGGGGCCTTGCGCGAGGAGATGACGCTGTCCGCTGCCATGGATGCCTGTCCGGCCAGCAGAGCGAGGGCGGCGGCTCCCGCGACAGCGAGCTTCATCCGGTCCATGATTCCTATCCCCATCCGGCTTCGATTGATTGCTGACAGGCGGCCGGCCTGCCCTGTCCCCGGCCAGTGTAGGTAAAGACCCCCGTGCCCACAACAGAGGCATGCCGGCGGCGCTCAACCTTGGCGGGTGTCGTCGGGGACGGTACCCACGGATCCGGCGCGGGCTTCGCCCTCGGCCTCCCGGGCCACCACTTCCAGCCAGCGCTCCACCAGATCCACCATCTCCGCGTCCCGCAGACCCTGGTCGGCCAGTGACCGCCAGCTGGCGAAAGCCAGAGCGTGGCGGATCACGGCGCCCAGTGCCCGGCGCCGGCTCCTGGCCGGACGCCACAGGCTCAGCAGATCCGTCGCCACGGCGTCCATGTAGCGATCGATGTCCGCCATGAACGAATCCAGGGCCGGTACCGCCTCCCGGTCCCGATAGGACTGGGCCCACATGCGCTCCGTATGCCGGTAATATCCGTAAAGCGCGCTCAGGGCCTGCCGCGTGCCCGCGGCAGGCGCCTGCATACCCCGCCACTGCTGAGGAGAGGGCGGCGGATTGAGCTCCAGCCAGCGCGAGGAGCAGGCGGAGAACAGGGCCCGGTCGTCATGGAAATGCCGATAGACCGTCAGGCGCTGCACGCCGGCCCGCCGGGCGACGGCGCTGATGGTGGTGCGGCGCGGTCCCCGCTCTTCATGCAGCGCCATGGCCGCCTGGACAATTCGCTCGCGGGTCTGGGCCTGCTGCTGCGCCCGCCGGCGCTGGGTGTAGGTGCGGGGTTTCACTTCAGGGAACATATCTATTGTTCGAAGTGCTGACAAGCGGCGCCCGTGGGGCTTCCGGGGCCTTGGAGGGTGGATCGGACCCGCTGGGACGGCGGTGTCCAGCGCCGGCCCACCGCGGGGGCCCCTGGCGGCCCCGGGCGGTCGTCTGAGGCTGTCAGGACAAGGCGCCCCCGCCATCCGAACCCACCACCGTCGGGCGGCGCGAACGCGGGCGGGGCAGCCGGTGTGTCGAGCGGTGG
>DATFLG010000026.1:0-2336 GCA_035267985.1 Gammaproteobacteria bacterium
TTTTTGCCGGCATCGCCGAGCGCCGCGAACCGTTCAGCGGGCTGGAGAACGTGAACCTGCACAAGGACGGCCACCCGGTGGTGCTGGAAACCAACGGAGTTCCGTTCTTCGACGAGACGGGGCAGCTGCTGGGTTACCGTGGCATCGACCGGGACGTGACCGAACGCAAGCGCTACGAGGACAGTCTTCGGGAGGCCAGGGACGAATTGGAATGCCGCGTCCGGGAGCGCACTGCCGAGCTGCAGGATGCCAACGCGGCTCTGCGTGAGGAGGTCAGGGAGCGGAGTCAGGCGGAGGAGACCCTCCGGCTGGCACTGGCCGAGCTGGAAACCCAGAAGTTCGCCCTGGACCAGCACGCCATCGTCGCCATCACGGACCGCCGCGGACGGATAACCTATGCAAACCGGCGCTTCTGCGAGATCAGTCAGTACGCGTGGGAAGAGCTTGCCGGGAATACCCACCGGATCGTCAACTCCGGCTGGCATCCGCGGGAGTTTTTCAAGGACCTGTGGCGCACCATCGGATCCGGCGAGGTGTGGCACGGGGAGATCTGTAACCGCCGCAAGGACGGCTCCCTGTACTGGGTGGACACCACGGTTGTTCCGTTCCTGGAGGACGACGGGCGCCCTTACCAGTATGTGAGCATTCGCACGGACGTGACGGTGCGAAAGCAGGCGGAGCAGGAACATACGGCCCGCCAGCAGCGGCTCGACCGCCAGCAGGCGGCGCTGATGGAGCTGGCGCGCAGCAGCATGTTCGCCAGCGAGACGCTGGATGCGGCGCTGGCGGGGCTGGCTCAGACTGTGGCCGAAACGGTGGGTGTGGCCCGGGCCGGGATATGGCTGTGCGGGGGCGACCGTGACCGGGTTCTGTGTCGCGCACTGTACGACGGCGGAGGCGGCTGTCCGGATCCGGTCAGCGGCCTCGACTGGTCGGCGAACGCGGACCTGTTCGAAGTGCTGGACAGGGAACGCCTGGTCGCCATGGATGAAATGGGGTCCGATTCCCCCATCGCGGGCTCCGTGTGCGGGCTGCCCGGCGGCCCGCGCATCGGATCCATGATGGTGGCGTCAGTGCGAAGGGCCGGTGCGGTCGCCGGTTTCGTCTGTCTGGACCACGGACGCAACGTCCGGCACTGGCATGCCGACGAACAGCATTTTCTGGGCGCGGTTGCCGATCTGGTCGCACTGATGCTGGAGCAGGCGAGCCGCCAGAAGGCCGAGGCCAAGCTGGCCGCCTTCTCCAGGGAGTTGCAGGCCATCAACCAGGAGCTCGATGCAGCGCTGGTGAGCGCCCAGGCCGCCGCACAGGCAAAGTCCCAGTTCCTGGCCACCATGAGCCACGAGGTGCGAACGCCCATCAACGGCATTCTCGGCATGCTGCAGCTCATCGGCGGAACGGAGCTCACCGGGGAGCAGCGCGAGTACGTGGACGTGGCCCGGGACTCCACCGACAAGCTGCTTACCCAGCTCAACGACATTCTGGATTTTTCCCGCGTCGAGGCCGGTCGGGTGCAGTTGGAGAAGGTCCCGTTTGATGCAGCCGCGGTCATCGGTGAGGTGGCGGGCCTTCTGCGGGTCAGCGCGCATCAGAAGGGGCTGGAGCTGGTGGACCACATGGCGGCGGATTTTCCGGAGACGGTATACGGTGATCCCCTGCGGTTTCGCCAGATCGTGACCAACCTGGTGAGCAATGCCGTCAAATTCACGTCCCGGGGTCGCGTGGAAATCCGCGGCGGGGTGACCGACCGACGCCCCGGGCAGGTGATGGCGCGGTTCGAAGTCGTCGACACGGGGATTGGCATCGCCCCGGAGGATCACGAGCGCATCTTCGAGGCCTTCACCCAGGGCGATGGCTCAACGACCCGCCGCTATGGCGGCACAGGTCTGGGATTGAGTATCTGCAGGCAGCTGATCGTCCGGATGGGTGGGGATATCAGTGTGAAGTCCAGTCCGGGGCGGGGCAGCACGTTCACATTCACCGTTCGGTTTGCCGCCGCCTGCGACGCCGGGGCGCTGGCGGGCACCGAGTCCTAGGGCCTCCATGGGCCCCGGGGCGGGTTGGCGCCGCGGCTCCGGCGGGCTAACCTTTTTGTCATGCAGGCCCAGGTGTGTGTCTATATCGGCGAAGCGCTGGCCCGTTACGGCTTCGGTGCCGGCCATCCGTTCGGCCCCGACCGGATGGACGCCTTCTGGAAGCAGGCCTGTGCCCAGGGTCTGGACCGCCAGGTCGCGGTCTGTGAGCCGGTGGGGGCGGACCAGGCCCTTATCGAGCGCTTCCATAGCCATCAGTACGTGGAGCAGGTCAAGGTCCAGTCCCGCACCGGCAGCGGATTT
>DATFLG010000027.1:0-2265 GCA_035267985.1 Gammaproteobacteria bacterium
AACCGGGTTGAGAACTTCGCCCAACCGAGACGGACAATTATACCGCCACTTCGAAGACCGTCAACACCTTTTTTACTCGTTGCCGGCCATGTGCCCCGGCGAAATCCGAACTGAACGCCGCCAGGAGCCGCGCATTATACGGCGCACCCTGAGTGGGTCAAGGGGCGTGTTGCAGTTTCGTGGCCGACGCCGGCCACGGCCCCCGCGGGGCCACCCGGCGGGGCGGGTCCGAGCGCGCGCGACCGGGCGTCAGCTCACCCGCACCCGGGCAAATCGCCGCTTGCCCACCTGGAACAGCCGGACGTCCCCGGCCGGCACCGTCAGGGCGCGGTCCTCGACCCGCTCGCCCTCCATGCGCACCGCCCCCTGGGCGATCAGGCGCAGGGCCTCCGAGGTGCTTCTGGCGAGCCCGGCCTCCTTGAGCAGGTTGGCGATCGGCAGGGCGCCACCCTCTCCGGCCACCGCCACCTCCGGGATCTCCCGGGGCAACGCCCCCTTCTGGAAGCGGGCCACGAACTCCTCCCGGGCGGCCTCGGCGGCCCGGGGGCTGTGGAAGCGGGCCACCACCTCGCCGGCCAGCTCGAACTTGATGTCCCGGGGATTGGCGCCCTCGTCCACCTGGCGGCGCAGGGCTTCGACCTCCTCCAGGGGCCGGAAGCTGAGGAGCTCGAAATACCGCCACATGAGAGCATCGGAGATGGACATGAGCTTGCCGAACATCTCCCCGGGAGGCTCGGTGATGCCCACGTAGTTGTCCAGGGACTTGGACATCTTCTGGACCCCGTCCAGCCCCTCCAGAATGGGCATGGTCAGGACCACCTGGGGCGGCTGACCGTAGTGCTTCTGCAGCTCGCGCCCCACCAGCAGGTTGAATTTCTGATCGGTGCCGCCGAGCTCCACGTCCGCCTTGAGGGCCACCGAGTCATAGCCCTGGACCAGGGGGTAGAGGAATTCATGGATGGCAATGGGCTGGCCGGCGCTGTAGCGCTTGTGGAAGTCGTCGCGCTCGAGCATCCGGGCCACCGTGTGCTTGGCCGCCAGCTGGATCAGGTCGGCCGCGTCCATCTCACCCATCCAGCTGGAGTTGAACATCACCAGGGTCTTTTCCGGATCCAGGATCTTGTAGATCTGGGCTTCGTAGGTGCGCGCGTTGTCGATCACCTCGTCCCGGCTCAGGGGCCTGCGGGTGACGTTCTTGCCGGTGGGATCCCCGATCATGCCGGTGAAATCGCCGATCAGGAAGATCGCTTCATGCCCCCGCTCCTGGAACTGGCGCAGCTTGTTGAGCAGCACCGTGTGGCCCAGGTGCAGGTCCGGGGCGGTGGGATCGAAGCCGGCCTTGATGCGCAGCGGCCGACCCAGCTTGAGCTTGTCCGCCAGCTCCTCCTCCAGGAGAATCTCGTGGGCACCGCGCTTGAGCTCGTCGAGCCCCTCAACTGACGCCATGATCAACTCCGCTCCCCTGCCCCAAAGGCTCGAAAGGTTAACATAACCGCCCTGCGGCGAAGGGCTAGACTGCCCGTGACCGGGCGGTGCCGGGAAGCGGATTCTGGCATGAAACCTGCCTCACTCAAAGGCGGCTACGGCGAGTTGACGCCGAACCCGTCGCCGGGTACTGTTTCCACATCAATTTACAAGGAATTTCCGTGAATTATCCCTCTCTCGTCGGACGTGACTGTAAGTCCTGGCTCAAAAAGGCCACCCGGGGCAGCACGCGCCGGGTCAGGCCCGTCCACTGGGTCATGCTGGGAGTGGTGGCGGCCGGCATCGGGGTGGTCATGGGCGTCGCCCCCCATTCCGCTGAGGCCACCCGCCACGGCGTGTTGCAGGCCCGCGAGACGGTGGTCCACAATCTGTCCCTGCCGGCCCCCCAGACGACACCCGGGGAGACGGCCCACACCGCACGGGCGCCAGAGTCGAGCGGCGAATGGCGCCGGATCACCATCCGCCCCGGCGACAGCCTGGCCGCGATCTTCACGCGCCAGGGGTTGAGCGCCGGCGAGCTGCACCAGATCATCGCCCTGGGCGGCGTGACCCGGAAGCTCACCCGCATCCATCCCGGTGAAACCCTGCGTCTGCGTATCGGCCCCCGGGGCCGGCTCCAGACCCTGGTCCACGAGATCGACCGCACCCATGCCATACAGGTGAAGCGTACCGGCGAGGGGTTCGAGGCCAGCAGTGTTCACCGGGCGCCGGAGCACCGGGTGGCCTACGCCTCGGGGGTCATTCGCAGCTCCCTGTTCAACGCCGCCCAGGATGCCGGGC
>DATFLG010000028.1:0-2047 GCA_035267985.1 Gammaproteobacteria bacterium
CTGATCTTCTCCGCCGACCGGGGATGGGCGCCGCTGTGCGATTTTCTGGGTGTCCCGGTGCCGGAAGGTCCCTTCCCCAACGTGAACGATCGCGCAGCCATCAAGAAAACCCTGAGGGAGCTCACCCGCGGCGCCTACACCATTCTGGGGGCCGGGGCGGCGGCCTGCGCCGGTATCGCGTACGGGGTGGCGGCACTACTCCACTAGAGCCTATCTCAAGATCCCCCGTGAGCCGCGTTGCGGGTCCAAAGCCGGCGCCGGCAAGGCGCACGCCGCCGCCCCCCTTCCACCGATGGGCCATTCCACGGGCCAGGGGTGCAACGCAGACGCCGCGGCCGCGTGGGATCTTGAGATAGGTTCTAGACGAATGAACGGGACAGGTTCATTTTGAGACAAGAAATCTGTTCCCTTTGTCCGCACCCGGCGCCTGCCCGGACCTGCCTCTCACAGGGACTTCACGAACAGCCGGCCTGCAGAACGGGGGCACCGCGAAGGGCGAGAGCGGCTCCCGGCGCCTGCAGGGGGCCTGGTTTCGGTTATCATGGACACAGCCCGTCGGGGGGACGGGCAGAGAGCGACACGGGATCCCGTTTCCGGATATGCCATTCGATATTCGCACCCTGCTGGTGGCCGTGGCTCTGGCGACCGCCTTCTGCGCGGGCGCGAGGCTGCTGCTCTGGCGCATGCATCCGGGGATCCCCGGCCTGTCACGCTGGGCGCTGGCCGGCGCCTGCGGCGTGCTGGTGTTCCTAATGATTCTCTCCCAGGGGATGGCGCCCTGGCTGCCGTCGCTTGCCCTGGCTCAGGCGCTGGTGGCAGCCGGACTGACACTGACCTGGGATGGCTTTCGACGGTTTACCGGCAGACCTCCGCTTTCCAGTGGTCTGCTGGTCGTACTTGCGGTCGTTGTGCTGGGATGGGTCACCGCTGCCCAGTTCATCCACTCCATGGAGGCCTGGGTGCTCGGCAACATGATCGTGGTTGCCGGCCTGTCCGTATTGACGGCCCGTGAGCTGCTCGGCGCCCCCAAACCGATACCGCTGGCCATGCGGGCCACGGGATGGGTTTTTGTGGTCAATGCGGCCCTTTTCGTGCTGCGGCCCGTCGTCGGCGCCGGCAGCACCCGCGCGCCAGGGCCGCTGAATCCCGACGGGCTGGCCGCCGTTCCGCTTCTATGGTGGCTGTGCATGGCCATCGCGGTGACGCTGGGCATGGTGCTGATGACCACCGAACGCCTGCAGGCGGACCTGGACCGTCAGGCCAACCGGGATCCATTGACCGGCGCCCTCAACCGCCGTGCCTTTTCACTGATCGCTGAAAAGGAGGTGGCCCGGTCCCGGCGCTACGACCGGCCCCTGTCGGTGCTGATCATGGACCTGGACAAGTTCAAACAGGTCAACGACCGCCTTGGCCATGACGCCGGCGACACCCTGCTGTGCCGGTTCGTGGACATTGCCGGGGACATACTTCGCGGTGAGGATGTATTCTGCCGCTTCGGGGGCGAGGAGTTCGTGGCCCTGCTGCCGGACACCTCCGCCGAAAAGGCATTGGTGGCAGCCGAGCGGCTGCGCACCGCGTTCGCGGCGGAATCGGCAACCATGGCAACACCGGCCGGCGGGCGGCCGCTCACCATCACCGTCAGCACCGGCATCGCCCAGCTCAAACCGGACGAGGACATCGGCCGCCTGCTTCGCCGGGCCGATGCGGCCCTCTACCACGCCAAGGGGACGGGCCGAAACCGCAGCGTGGTGGCCGACGATATTCGAAGCGCCGCCAACGAGCCCGGAGCCGTGGATCAGGATCAAGGGGTCAGACGCCTTGAACGCTTCTGATATTTCTTGCCTTTACGATCTCGACCATGCTCAAGCCTCACGACCCGGCGTTTCAGCATGCAGCTGATTTGCTGGCGGAAACGCTTGTCGCTCACAACTGTACATTGATCGGTGTGCTTTCGGATCATTGTCACCGCGTCGTCCGGCAGCTTTGCGCTGAACAGCCCCCGGTACGCCTCGCAGCGGGCGCGCGCGCTTGCACCCAGCCCTTGGTA
>DATFLG010000029.1:0-8105 GCA_035267985.1 Gammaproteobacteria bacterium
GATCCCTTCCGTGGGTTCCGTGGCTCTCCCTCTTTCCCCGGATTACGCTGGCGCTAATCCGGGCTACGATTTGTCCGTGCTTTCCGTGTCTTCCGTGGCGCTTTTTTCCCTTCCCTGGATTCCGTGGCGCTTGGAACCGGCGCGGCTCAACGCTTGAGCGACGTAGGGCGCAATAACCGAAGGGCATTGCGCCGCCGGACACCGTCGCGAGCAAGCCTCGGTGCAGTGTGCTGCGCTTCGCGCCCTGCGGCTGCCGGACGGCATTTCCCCTTCCGTGGATTCCGTGGGTTCCGTGGCTCTCCCTCTTTCCCCGGATTACGCTGGCGCTAATCCGGGCTACGCTTTGTCCGTGCTTTCCGTGTCTTCCGTGGCGCTTTCGATCTTGCCCTTCCGTGGATTCCGTGGGTTCCGTGGCTCTCCCTCTTTCCCCGGATTACGCTGGCGCGTCATGGGGCCTGGGAAGGCAGCGGCAGATGCACATCCACCCGGAACCCGCCCAGCTCCGCCGAACGCCCCAGGGTCAGCTCCCCGCCGTAGTAGCTCACCACGTCCCGCACGATGGCAAGCCCCAGACCGTGGCCGGGTGCACCGTGCTCGTCAATGCGCACACCGCGCCGGGTCAGCTCGGCAATCTCGGTTTCGCTGCGTCCCGGACCGTCATCCTCGACGCTGATCTGCAGGCCCGCCTCCAGCGCCACCGTGATCCGCATGCGGCCGCGGGCCCATTTGCAGGCGTTGTCCATCAGATTGCCCAGCAGCTCCAGGATGTCCTCCTTGTCGGCCGGGAAGCTCGCTCCCTCCGGTACCCGTGCCTCCATGGCCAGCCCCTTCTCGTCGTACAGGCGGTGCAGAACGCCCATGAGGGCCTGCACCTCACGATCGAGCTGCACCTGGCCACCGGCCGGTGCGGCCCCTGCCAAGCGGGCGCGCTTGAGCTCGCGCTCCATGAGGGTGCGCACCACCTCCACATGATGCTGGAGCTGGCGTTGCACTTCCGGATGCCCATCAAGCTCCCGGCTGTCCGCCGCCTGACCGATCAGAGTCAACGGCGTCTTGAGGGCGTGGGCCAGGTTGCCCAGGGCGTTGCGCGAGCGCTGCAGCCGCTGCTGAAGCGCGAGCAGCAGGCGATTGATCTCACGCACCACCGGGAGCAGCTCCCGGGGGATGTCCTCCCCCAGCTGCTGGCGCTCGCCCCGCTCCAGCTCGCCGATCTGGGCCCGGGTGCGCGCCAGGGGCGCCAGCCCCGCCCGCAGCACGAAGCGCTGCATCAGCAGGAGCACCACCAGCGCGCCGAGGCTGAACAAGGCGTAACGCAGCTGAAAACGGCGCATGTCCGCTTTGATGGGGGTAAGGTCCTCGGCCACGGCGATCCGCACGGCATGACCGGCCTTGCGATAGGCGGCGGCCCGGACCAGCAGCAACTGGGATTGAGGGCCGGCTTCGCGCAGGCGTCTGACCTGGCCCACGGCGACCGCCGGCACCTTCAGGTTCCGGTCCCACAACGACCGGGAGCGGATCACCCGCCCGTCCACCTGGACCCGGTAGTAGTGCCCGGAGTAGACGCGGTTGTAGATGGTGTTGACCCGGCGGCCGCTCAAGTGAACCCCGTCGCCGTTGAAGGAAATCGCGGTGAGCAGGCTTTCGGCGTCGTGCTCCAGCCGGGAGCTCACGTACTCCTCGGTCAGCAGCCGGATGGAAAGGCTCACCCCGACACCCACGGCGATGAACACCAGGATCAGGCTCAGCCCGAGACCCAGGTTCAGGCGGGTCTCAATGGAACGCATCAGTCCGGCTTGCCCAGCACGTAGCCCTGGCCCCGCCGGGTCTCGATGACCGATTCCCCCAGCTTCTGGCGCAGGCGGCGGACGTACACCTCGATGACGTTGCTGTCTTTGTCCGAATCGTAGTCGTAGACATGCTCGGACAGGCGGCTCTTGGACAGGATGGACTGCGGATGCAGCATGAAATACCGCAGCAGGCGGAACTCGGTGCCGGTGAGTTCGACCCGGCGGCCTCCATCGGTGCTCACCGCCTGGCGTTCCTCGTCCAGGCTCAGGCCGTTCACCTGCAGCGCCCCACCCGCCCGGCCGCTGGCCCGGCGAAGCAGGGCGTTGAGCCGGGCCAGCAGTTCCTCGACGTGAAACGGCTTGCCCAGATAGTCGTCGGCGCCGGCCTGAAAGCCCTGCACCTTCTCATGCCAGGCGTCGCGGGCCGTGAGAATCAGCACCGGGACCGCGTTGCCCCGGCCGCGCCAATGACCCAGCACTTCCAGGCCGCTTCGATCCGGCAGCCCCAGATCCAGGACCACTGCATCGTACGGCTCCTGGTCCCCCAGGAACTCCCCGTCCACGCCATTGCCGACGGTGTCCACCGCGAAGCCCGCTGTCTCCAGGGATTTGCGGAGGCTGCCGGCCAGCTCCGCATCGTCTTCGACCACAAGCAACCGCACTGCGTCACCATCCCCCGTCGTGCAGACGCTCACCGGTGGTGGCGTCGTAGAACTCCTTCGATACTACCCCCCGCTTGTCCAGCAGTTCCAGCTCATAGTAATACCGGCCATCGAGCCGCTCCAGGTCCGCTTCCAGCACGCGGTGATAGCGGCGCCATTGCGCCCGCTCCAGTATGGCCTCCAGGGGCAGTATCTCCCCCGCTTCCTGGAGTCTGCGAACCTGGGCCGGATCCTCCCCCGCCCGGGCTGCGGGACTGGCCGCAAAAATCAAAGCCAGGATCGGTATGACCAGGGCGAGCACGGCGGCTATACGGGTGTTCATGGGTTACCTCGTGGCGGGTCGCCGCCCCCGGCCTTGCCGGGGGCGCGGCCTCGGTTCCTCAGGCCTCGTCCCGCACCGGCTTGGAACCGGTGAACATGGATCGTACCAGGTTTTCCCGATGCAGCAGGCTCTCCACCAGCACGCCGGCCACATGCAGGATCACCAGAAACAGAGTGAAGTTGGCGAAGAACTCGTGGCTCTCCTCGAATAACTCCTTCGTATTATGGCCGGCGTTCGCCAGCCACCCGGCCAGCGGTCCCGCGTGGTGTTCCACCCCGTAGATGCCCATGCCGGTAAAGCCGGTGGCCACCAGGCTCAGCAGGATCAGTATCACCATCGCACCCCCGGCCGGGTTGTGGCCCAGATAGCGCCGGGCGCGCAGCGCGGCCACGTCCTTGAGATAGCTGAGCACGACGCGGGGCCGATAGACGAAATCCGTAAACCGGGCGTGGCGGCTTCCCACCAGCCCCCAGATCAGCCGGATCCCCAGCAGGCCCAGCACTGTGTAGCCGGCGACGGTGTGCACCGCCAGCAGGTCCTCTTCGGTGAAGTAGGCGATAAAGAACGCCGCCACCAGGGACCAGTGAAACACCCGCACCAGCGGGTCCCAGACTCTCACTTGTCGCTCGCCTGTCATTGCCTTCTCCTGTCGACGGATTACCGCGAATGTGAGCAGGCTACCGGGCCGCACTGAAACCAAGCTGAAACGCCTCATCCGCCTGCGCGCGAGACAGGGACGGGCGTTTCAGTTTGGATTCAGTCCCTCCTGGGACAATCCCCTCACGAACCGAATCGGAACCCGAGAATGAATGCGTATCAACTGATGAGCACGGGGCTGCTGCTGGTGGCACTGCCGGCACTGGGGGCCATCCCGGCCGCCGTGTCCCCGAACCGGCCCGGCGCCGCCTTGCAGCCGCCCGGAGTGGAACGCCCCGCGGCCGGCCCGCCCCGGACGGTTCACGGGGAGCCGCTGCGGGTGGACCCGGACCTGTCCCTGGCCGCCGCGGTGCGCGCCGCCGTCCAACGCGAACCCCGCCAGGGCGTGGTGGCCGCACAGCGCAGCGAGGCGACGGCCCTGGGCCGCTACGGTGACAGCCTCATCGCCGGCTCGCCTGCGGTCTCGCTACGCCACCAGAACGATGCTCTGGGCACCAACGGCGGGCTGCGGGAGTGGGAGGCCGGCCTGGAGCTTCCCCTGTGGCGGCCCGGCCAGCGCGGTGCCAGCCAGGATCTGGCCCGGGCCGCGGCCCGCAACGCCGACACCCGCGGCCGGGCCCTGAATCTCGATGTGGCCGGGCGGGTGCGTGAGGCGGTCTGGGAAATCGAGCTGCGCAAAAGGGATCTCGTCCAGGCCCGTCAGGCGCTGCGCACCGCCGAGGCGCTGACCCGGGACGTGCAACGCCGGGTAGAGCTGGGGGACCTGCCCCGTCAGGACCGTCTGCTGGCGGACAACGAAGTGCTGGCCCGACGCACCGCCGCGCTTGAGGCCGAGGCCGGGCTGGCCCATGCCCGGCGCCGGTATCGCAGTCTCACCGGCCTGGACCGCCTGCCTGGGCACCCGGCCGAGACGCTCAGCCCGATCCGGGAGATCAGGCTGGACAACCCGCGCCTGGCCCATGCCAACGCGGCCGTGGCCCAGGCCCGCGCCGAACGCGAGCGGGTCCGGGCGGCCGGCGCCGGCAGCCCCACCATCACCCTGGGTACGCGCCACGAACGCGACGTCAATGACACCCGCTACGTGGACAGCGTGGGCCTGACCCTGCGCTGGCCCATCGGCACGGCCGCCCACACGGGACCGGCCCGGGCCGCCGCCGCGAGGGGCTACGCCGAGGCGGTGGCCGACCGGGACCTGCTGCGCCGGGAGCTGGCCGTGAACCTTCACGAAGCCAACCACGCCCTGGAGGTCACCCGGACCGCCCTGGCCCTGGCGCAGCGCGAAGCCCGGCTGGGCACCGAGCGCCTGCGCCTGGCGCGCATCGCCTTCAACACCGGGGAGCTGGACCTGGTGGAATTCCTGCGCGTACAGGACCGGGCCTTCATGCTGCAGCGGGCAGCGTCAATCCGTGCGGTGGAACGTGAACGCGCCATCGCCCGCTACAACCAGACCGTCGGAGCTCTGCCATGAGAAAGTGGATCGTCCTCTCCCTGTGCCTGGTCGCCGGCACCGCCATGGGCGCGCAAACCATCGCCCTGACCGACGCCCAGATCGACAAGCTGGGCGTTACCCTGGCAACGCCCCAGCCGGTGACAACCGCCCCGGGTCCTGCCCTGGCCGCCCGGGTCACCCTGCCCCCGGCCCATGACCTGGTGCTCAGCGCGCCCCTGGACGGGCGGGTGGAGGCCATGCTGGTGGCCCCCGGCGACCGGATCAGCGCCGGGCAGGTGGTCGCCCGGCTCTACAGTCCCGCGTTCCTGGCCCTGCAACGGGATTTCCTGCAGGCCGACAGCCAGCTCGATCTGGTGCGCAGCGAATACCGCCGCGACCGGACCCTCTACCGCGAGGGCATCATCGCGGCCCGGCGGTGGGAAGCCACCCGCAGCCGTTATGAAACCACCCGGGCCCGGCGCGCCGAGCGGCGCCACAGCCTGGCGTTGTCGGGCATGGAGCCCGGGGCCATCGACCGGCTGAGCCGCGACCGGCAGCTGTCGCGCACCCTGGACGTGCACGCGCCCGGAAAAGGGGTGGTGCTGGAGAAGCTGGCCAATGCCGGCCAGCGCGCCGATGGCGCCCTGGCCCTGTACCGCATCGGTGACATGTCCGAGCTGTGGCTGGAAATCCAGGCGCCGCTGGCGATGGCGGCCGAGGCCGCCCCCGGCCACGGCGTGCGGGTACAGGGCCTGCCTGTTCGCGCACGGCTGGAGGCGGTGGGGCGGCACGTGGATCCGAAGACCCAGAACGTCTACCTGCGGGCCACCGTCACCGACGGGGCGCAGACGCTGCGGCCCGGACAGTTCGTGCAAGTGCACATCGAGGTGCCGGTGGCCGGCAAAGCGTTCGCCGTTCCGGCCGGCGCCGTGGTGCACAGCGCCGGCAGGGACTACCTGTTCGTGCGCGGCGCAGGCGGCTTCACTGCGCAGCCGGTCACTGTGACCCGGCGCGGACAGAATCAGGCGGTGATCGCCGAGGGCGTCGACGGGAGCGAGCGTGTCGCGGTCAGCGGAATCGCCGCCATCAAAGCGGCCTGGGCCGGCATGGGAGGGGAGTGAGTCATGTCCCGGTTGATCGGTTTCGCCCTCACCCAGCGCCTGCTGATGCTGCTGCTCACCGCGCTGCTGGCCGGCGGCGGCTACCTGGCGTTCAAGAACCTGCCCATCGACGCCTTCCCGGACGTGTCGCCCACCCAGGTGAAGATCATCATCAAGGCACCGGGCATGACGCCCGAGGAGGTGGAGGCCCGCATCACCGCGCCGGTGGAAGTGGAGCTGCTGGGCATCCCTCACCAGGTCATGCTGCGCTCGATTGCCAAGTACGCTCTGAGCGACATCACCCTGGACTTCGAGGAAGGCACGGACATCTACTGGGCACGCCAGCAGGTGGCCGAACGCCTCAACGGCGTGTGGGAAAACCTGCCGGCCGGCGTTTCCGGGGGCATCGCGCCCATGACCACGCCCCTGGGAGAGATGTTCATGTTCACGGTGGAGGGCGGCGGCCTGTCCCTGATGGAGCGGCGCAACCTGCTGGACTGGACCCTGCGTCCGGCCCTGCGCACCGTGCCCGGAGTGGCGGATGTCAACGCCCTGGGGGGCTTCGTGCGCTCCTTCGAAGTCGTTCCGGACAGCGCGCGCCTCAGCGCCCGGGGCATCACCCAGGCCCGGCTCCACGAGGCCCTGGCCGCCAACAACCGCAATGACGGCGCCGGACGCATGAACGCCGGCGAGGAGGCGCTGATGGTGCGCTCGGAGGGGCGCATCCGCACCCTGGACGACGTGCGCGCCATCGTCGTGGCCAACGCCGGCGGCATTCCCGTCACCGTGGGCGATGTGGCGAAAGTACGCATCGGCGCCCTCACCCGTTACGGGGCGGTGACCCAGAACGGCCGCGGCGAGGCGGTGGAAGGTCTGGTGCTGGGCCTGCGCGGCGCCAACGCCCGCAAGGTGGTGGAGGGCGTACAGGCCAAGCTGGACGAGCTGCAGCCCTCGCTCCCGGACGGGGTGAAGGTCAACGTGTTCTATGACCGGGGCCGGCTGGTGGAACGGGCCGTAGGGACCGTATCCGAGGCGCTTGCGGAAGCCACCGTGCTGGTACTGGTGCTGCTGGTGCTGTTCCTGGGCAACCTGCGCGCCGCGCTCACCGTGGCCCTGGTGCTCCCCCTGGCGGCGCTGATCACCTTCATCCTGATGCGCCTGTTCGGGCTGTCGGCGAATCTGATGAGCCTGGGGGGGCTGGCCATCGCCATCGGCATGCTGGTGGACGCCGCCGTGGTGGTGGTGGAGAACGTGGTCACCCAGCTCGCCGACGAGCGCAAGGTGCGCCAGCTGCCCCGGCTGCACCTGGTGTTCCGGGCCGCCCGGGAGGTGGCGGTGCCGGTGACCTCCGGCATCGTCATCATCATGATCGTCTTCCTGCCCCTGCTGACCCTGCAGGGGCTGGAGGGCAAACTGTTCATCCCGGTAGCCCTGACCATCGTGTTCGCCCTGGGCGGGTCCCTGCTCATGTCCCTGACGGTGATCCCGGTGCTGGCCTCCTTCCTGCTGGGCAAGGTGTCCCACGAAGAGCCCTGGCTGGTGCGCCGGCTGCACGGCCTCTACGGCCCCGCCCTGAACTGGGCCCTGGCCCATGGCCGGACCGTGGTCGCCGTAGCCCTGGTACTGCTGGTGGTCACCGGGTTCGTCTACACCCGCATCGGCAAGACCTTCATGCCCACCATGGACGAAGGAGACATGATCGTGCAGCTGGAGAAGCTGCCGTCCATCACCCTGGAGCAGTCCACGGCCCTGGACCTGAAGGTGCAGAAGGCCCTGCTGGACAAGGTGCCGGAGGTGACCCGGGTGGTGGCCCGCACGGGGTCAGACGAGATCGGAATGGACCCCATGGGTCTGAACGAGACCGACAGCTTTCTGGTGCTCAAGCCCCGGGATCAGTGGCAGGCCCCCGACAAGGAGGCCCTCAAGGAGAAGATCCGCGGCGCCCTTCAGGACCTTCCCGGGATCAACTTCGGGTTCACCCAGCCCATCGAGATGCGGGTCTCGGAGATGCTGACCGGCGTGCGCGGCGACCTGGCCGTGAAGCTCTACGGCACGGATCTGGCGGTGCTCAACGACAAGGCGGCCGCCATTGCCGAAACCCTGCGGGGCATATCCGGCGCGGAGGACGTGCTCACCACCCGCAACGAG
>DATFLG010000030.1:0-8632 GCA_035267985.1 Gammaproteobacteria bacterium
ATAGGTGCCCACCATGATGCGCCGCTTGACCTCCGGGCCGAAGCCCTCGCCCCGGGACCGGACATACAGGTCCTCCAGGTTCTTCGGGCCCCGGCACCGGTAGCCGAAGCGCACGCCGTCGTACCGGGACAGGTTGGAGGAGCATTCCGCCGGCGCCACCACGTAGTAGGTGGGCACCGCCAGATGGGTGTTGGGCAGGGTGATTTCCACGGTCTGCGCGCCCAGCCCGCGCAGGGTCTGCAAGGCCGCCTCCAGGGCATCGCCCACGGCCGGCTCCAGGCCGGTCCCGAAATATTCCCGGGGCAGGCCGATGCGCAGCCCCTGCAGGGGCCGCTCAAGGGCCGCGAGGTAGTCGTCCACCGGCCGGTCCACGCTGGTGGAGTCCTTCGGATCGAAACCGGCCATGGCCCCCAGCATGAGGGCGCAGTCCTCGGCCGTACGTCCCATGGGGCCGCCCTGGTCGAGACTGGAAGCGAAGGCGATCATGCCGTAGCGCGAGACACGCCCGTAGGTGGGCTTGAGGCCGGTGATGCCGCACAGGGCGGCGGGCTGGCGGATGGAGCCCCCGGTGTCGGTGCCGGTGGCCGCCGGTACCAGCCGGGCCGCCACCGCCGCCGCCGAGCCCCCCGAGGAGCCGCCGGGCACGCATTCGGTGTTCCAGGGATTGCGGACCGGGCCGTAGTGGCTGGTCTCATTGGACGAGCCCATGGCGAACTCGTCCATGTTGGTCTTGCCCACCATGACTGCGCCGGCCGCCTGCAGCCGGGCGGTCACGGTGGCGTCGTAGGGGGCGATGAAGTTGTCCAGCATCTTCGAGCCGCAGCTGGTCTTCACCCCTTCGCTGCAGAAGATGTCCTTGTGGGCGAAGGGTATGCCCGTGAGGGTGTCGGCCTGGCCGGATTTCAGCCGCTCGTCCGCCGCCCGGGCGGCGCTCAGGGCCGCCGCCTCGGTCACGGTCACGAAGCAGTTCAGCTGCCCGTCGTGCTGCTTGATGCGGTCCAGCACCCGGCGGGTGAGCTCCTCGCTGGAAAACTCGCCGGCGCGCAAGCCGGCGGCCAGTTCCTTGATGGTCTTGCGATGCATGTCGGTGCTCTGGCGGGGCGCCCGGGTGCGCCGCTTGGCGCGCAGGCCGCCCTGGATGGACTATCCGATTGTTTATTCGATGACTTTGGGAACCAGATACAGGCCCGCGTCCACCGCGGGCGCGCCGGCCTGGAAGTGCTCGTGGCGGTCGGTTTCGGTGACCTCGTCGGCGCGCATGCGCTGGGTGGCATCCAGCGGGTGGGCCAGGGGCGTCACCCCGGTGGTGTCCACGGCATTGAGCTGCTCGACGAAGGCCAGGATATCGGAGAGGTTGCGGGCGTACTCCGGAACGGCCTGCTCCTCGATGCCCAGACGGGCCAGAAAGGCGATCTTGCTTACCTCGGACGACTCCAGCGCCATGACGGCTCCACAGAGATTGACGGCCTGCTCAAAAACGAAAAGTTAGCATACACGGCTTCTTGCCCAAAGTCCCACCCGTTGTTAGAGTACTTTGTCGTTTACCCACGGGCTGGGCCTACTTCCATGTTCAAGCGCTTATTGGGGCTGTTTTCCAACGATCTGTCCATCGATCTCGGCACGGCCAACACCCTGATTTACGCACGGGGCCAGGGCATTGTCCTGGATGAGCCCTCAGTGGTGGCCATCCGCCAGGATCGCGGACCCGGCGGCCCCAAGAGCATCGCCGCGGTGGGTGCCGAAGCCAAGCGCATGCTGGGGCGCACCCCGGGGAACATCGTGGCCATCCGGCCCATGAAGGACGGCGTGATCGCCGACTTCACCATCACCGAGAAGATGCTCCAGCACTTCATCCACAAGGCCCACGAGGCGCGCTTCTTCAAGCCCAGCCCCCGGGTACTGGTGTGCGTGCCCTGCGGATCCACCCAGGTGGAGCGCCGGGCCATCAAGGAATCGGCGGCCGGCGCCGGCGCCCGGGAGGTCTATCTGATAGAGGAGCCCATGGCGGCGGCCATCGGCGCCGGGATGCCGGTGGACGAGGCCCACGGCTCCATGGTGCTGGATATTGGCGGCGGCACCTCCGAAGTGGCGGTCATCTCCCTGAACGGCATCGTCTATTCGGCCTCCGTCCGGGTGGGCGGGGACAAGTTCGATGACGCCATCATCAACTACGTGCGCCGCAACTACGGCACGCTCATCGGCGAGTCCACGGCCGAGCGCATCAAGCAGGAAATCGGCTCGGCATTCCCCGGCACCGAAGTCCGGGAAACCGAGGTGCGCGGGCGCAACCTGGCCCAGGGCGTGCCCCGCAGCTTCACCCTGAACAGCAACGAGATACTGGAGGCGCTCCAGGAGCCGCTTTCCGGCATCATCGGCGCGGTGAAGACAGCCCTGGAGCAGACGCCGCCGGAGCTGGGAGCGGACGTGGCCGAACGGGGCATCGTGCTCACCGGCGGCGGCGCCCTGCTCAGGGACCTGGACCGGCTGCTCATGGAGGAAACCGGGCTGCCGGTGGTGGTCGCCGACGACCCGCTCACCTGTGTGGCCCGCGGCGGCGGGCGGGCCCTGGAAATGATGGATGAGAAGGGCGGTGACCTTTTCGCGGTAGAATAACCCCCGGGTCGCGCGCCGCCCCCCTGCTGCCACGCGAGGGTCGCCATCAAGTTACTCTTCAGTCAAGGACCGTCCATCACCTCCCGGTTGGTGGTTTTCGCCCTGCTGTCCATTGTGCTGATGACGGCGGATCACCGTCAGCACCACCTGGACCAGGTCCGTTCCGCCCTGTCGGTGGTCGTCTATCCCCTGCAGTACCTGGTGAATCTGCCGGTTTCGGCCGGACAGTGGTTCAAGGAAAGCCTGTCCACCCGCCGCCAGCTCGAGGAGGAGAACGCCAGCCTGCGCACCAAGCAGCTGCTGCTCAAGGCCCAGCTGCAGAAGCTCTCGTCCCTGGAGGCCGAGAACCTGCGCCTGCGCGAGCTTCTCCAGTCATCGTTCAAGGTGGGCCAGCGGGTGCTGATCGCGGAGCTGCTGTCGGTGGACCTCGACCCCTACCGCCATGAAATCCTGCTCAACCGGGGCACGACGGACCATGTCTACCGGGGCCAGCCGCTGCTGGACGCCGACGGGGTCATGGGGCAGGTGGTGCAGGTCGGACCGTTCACCTCCACGGCCATGCTGATCACCGACCCCAGCGACGCCATTCCGGTGCAGGTCAACCGTAACGGCCTGCGCAGCATCGCCATCGGGACCGGCTCCATCGATCGGCTGGACCTGCCGCATCTGCCCAACAATGCGGACATCCGCAAGGGCGACCTGCTGGTGACCTCGGGGCTGGGCGGGCGCTTCCCGCCGGGCTACCCGGTCGCTGTGGTCACCTCGGTCAAGCAGGATCCGGGACAGGCCTTCGCCCGGGTGAGCGCCACGCCCCTGGCCCATCTCAACCGCAGCCGCGAAGTGCTGCTGGTGTGGCCGGCCGGCCACCACCACCATGCACCGAAGGCGGCCAAGCGGCCCTCGAGCGCCACCGGCTCCGATGCCGGCCGGGCCCAGGCGAGGGAAGGCGACCCGGCCGGGGCGCGACGATGACGCTGATGCGCCACCATGGTGGCGGCATCATCGTGCTCACATTCGTGGTCGCCCTGATTCTGACCATCGTGCCGGTCCCCGAGTGGGCCCGGGTCGCCCGCCCGGACTGGGTGGCGCTGGTGCTGATCTACTGGTGCCTGGCGCTGCCCCAGCGGGTGGGCGTAGGCGTGGCGTGGCTGTTGGGAATCATCGAGGACGTGCTCACCGGCACTTTGCTGGGCCAGCACGCCCTGGCGCTGGTGGTGGTGGCGTTCCTGGCCCTGAAGCTGCACCAGCGCCTGCGGCTGTATCCTCTGTGGCAGCAGTCCCTCACCGTGCTGGTGCTGCTGACCCTGAACCAGTTGCTCATCCTGTGGGTCAACGGCATCACCGGACGCCCGGCCCAGTCCTGGCTGTACTGGTCGCCGTCCCTTGCAGGAATGCTGGTCTGGCCCCTGGTGTTCACGGTGCTGCGCAACCTGCGCCGCCGTTTCGCCGTGAGCTGAGCGGACCGGCCGCGCCACCGGGCGCCTTCGACCCCTGAAACACCGAGACCATGCCGCGCCGCATCACGTTCAAGGATCACCTGCTGGAAAGCCGCCTGTTCATGCGCCGGGCAGTGGCGGCGCTGATCGTCAGCGTGCTTCTGGTGCTGGTGCTGATCTCGCGCCTGGTGTACCTGCAGGTCATGGCCCACCAGCACTTCACGACCCTGTCCCGGGAAAATCGCGTCAAGATACTGCCCGTTCCACCGACCCGGGGCCTGATCTACGACCGCAACGGCACCTTGCTGGCCGAGAATCTGCCCTCGTTCCGCCTGGAGATCATCCCGGAGCAGGTGCCGGATCTGAAGAAGACCCTCAAGGCCCTGTCCAAGATCGTCAATATCCGGGACATCGACCTGCAGCGCTTCCAGGAGCTGCGCAAACGCAAACCGCCCTTCGAGGCGGTGCCCCTGCGCTTTCATCTGAGCGACCGGGAGGTGGCTCGCTTCGCCGTAAACCGCTACCGGTTCCCGGGAGTGGACGTGCAGGCCGGACTGACCCGCCACTACCCCCTGGGGCCGGTGGGCGTGCATGCGGTGGGGTATGTGGGACGCATCAACGAGAAGGAGCTGCAACGCGTCGATGCCGTGAACTACCGGGGCACCACCCATATCGGCAAGGTCGGCGTGGAACGCTCCTACGAGGACGTGCTCCACGGCAAGGTGGGCTATCGCCGGGTGGAAACCAACGCCCAAGGGCGCATCATCCGGGTGCTGAGCCGCACACCGCCGGTGCCCGGGCGCAACCTGTATCTGACCCTGGATGCCCACCTGCAGGAGGTGGCCGAGAAGGCCTTCGGCGACAACGCCGGGTCGGCCGTGGCCCTGAACCCCAGGACCGGCGCCATTCTGGCGTTCGTGAGCCTGCCCGCCTACGACCCCAACCCGTTCGTCAATGGCATCGAGTACAAGGACTACCAGGCCCTGCGCCACGAGTACTACCAGCCGCTGTTCAACCGTGCCCTGCGGGGCCAGTATCCCCCCGGCTCCACCCTCAAGCCCTTCGTGGCCATGGCGGGCCTGGAGGACGGGGCCACGACCCCCCAGTCCACCACCTACTGCCCCGGCTACTACACCCTGCCCGGCGGCAGTCACAAGTACCGGGGCTGGAAACACTGGGGGCACGGCACAGTGGATATCACCAAGGCCATCACCCAGTCCTGTGACGTGTACTTCTACGACCTGGCCCATTCCCTGGGCATCAAGCGGCTGCACGACTACCTGGCGCATTTCGGATTCGGCGAGCGCACCGGCGTGGACCTGGTGGGCGAGCTGTCCGGGCTGCTTCCGTCCCCGGCCTGGAAGCGGCGGGTCAAGCACCAGCCCTGGTTCCCCGGGGAGACGGTCATCACGGGTATCGGCCAGGGCTTCACCCTGGTCACGCCCCTGCAGCTGGCCGACGCCACCGCCGCCCTCGCCGAGCGCGGACAGCGTGTGGTCCCCCATATGGTGGGCGCCGAGCAGGCCCCCGAAGGCGGGGGCCTGATTCCCGAGCCGATCAAGCACCGCCCGCCGGTCCCGGCCCCGGATCCCAAGGACTGGCAGGTGGTCATTCACGCCATGACCGAGGTGGTGGCCAGTCCCCACGGGACCGGCCACCGGATCTTCACCCACGACTACTCCATCGCGGGCAAGACGGGCACCGCCCAGGTGTTCAGCCTCGGCAAGGAGGAGAAATACAACGCCAAGGAGATCGCCAAGAAGCTGCGCGACCATGCCCTGTTCATCGCCTTCGCCCCGGTGGACAAGCCCCGCATCGCGGTGGCCGTGGTGGTGGAGAACGGCGGCGGCGGGGGGTCGGTCGCCGCGCCCATCGCCCGTGCCATCATGGACGCCTACCTCAAGGGAAACGACTCATGATCAGTGCAAGCCCGACCGACGCGGCCCGCCCCATCGGCTGGCAGCAGAAACTGCACCTGGATGCCACCCTGCTGGTGGGCATCATCGCCCTGTGCGGGGTGGGCCTGGTTGTGCTCTACAGCGCCGGCGGCCAGGACATGGATATCGTCGCCCGCCAGCTGATCCGCCTGGCCATCGCCTTCGGCGGCATGCTGTTCCTGGCCCAGGTCCCGCCGCGCATCCTGTTCCGCTGGACACCGTGGCTGTACGGGGCGGGGCTCGTCCTGCTGACGGCGGTGCTGGTATTCGGTGATGTGGGCAAGGGCGCCCAGCGCTGGCTGGACCTGGCGGTGGTGCGCTTCCAGCCCTCGGAGATGATGAAGATCGCGGTGCCCATGACCGTCGCCTGGTTCCTGGCGGACGTACGCCTGCCACCCGGGTTGGGGCGCCTGCTGGTCGCCGGCGTGATCATCGTGGTGCCGGTGCTGCTGATCGCCAAGCAGCCCGACCTGGGCACGGCGCTGCTGATCGCAAGCTCCGGATTCTTCGTGCTGTTCCTGGCCGGTATGCGCTGGCGCGTGCTGCTGATGCTGGCGCTGGTGGCCGCCGCCTCCGCGCCGCTGCTGTGGTACATGATGCATGGCTACCAGCGCCAGCGGGTGCTGACGTTCCTCAATCCAGAAAGCGATCCGCTGGGCGCCGGCTACCACATCATCCAGTCCAAGATCGCCATCGGCTCCGGCGGCATCTACGGCAAGGGCTGGCTCAACGGCACCCAGTCCCACCTGGACTTTCTCCCCGAACGCTCCACCGACTTCATCTTCGCGGTGCTGGGCGAGGAATTCGGGCTGATCGGTATCCTGATGCTGATGGTGCTGTACATGTTCGTGGTGTTGCGCTGCGTGTACATTTCCACCCAGGCTCAGGACACCTTCACCCGCCTGCTGGGGGGCAGTCTCGCGCTGACGTTCTTCGTGTACGTGATCGTCAACACCGGGATGGTCACCGGCCTGCTGCCGGTGGTGGGACTGCCGCTGCCGCTGATCAGTTACGGCGGCACGTCCATGGTGACCCTCATGGCCGGATTCGGTATTCTGATGTCCATTCATACGCACCGGAAGCTGCTGCCCGCGTAGCGCGGAGTTCTCACGCTGACCCAATCCGCCGATCGATGACGCGATAAAAGAAGGTCCAGTCATGAAGATTTCCCCGGTATTGGCCGGCGCGGCCATCCTCGCTGTGCTGAGCTCCCTCAGCGGCTGCGCCATTGCCCAGCCCCGCAAGGACCATTTCGTGGACAAGCCCGAGCTGCGCAGCTTCGTGTCCCGGATGAGCCAGCAGCACCACTTTGACCGGGACCGGCTGTACAAGCTGTTCCGTCACGCGCGCCTGCAGCAGAGCATCCTCGATGCGATTGCCCGGCCCGCCGAGGCCAAGCCCTGGTTCCAGTACCGGCCGATCTTCGTCAATGCCTCGCGCATCCGCGGGGGCGTGGCATTCTGGAACCGCAATGCGTCCATCCTCCGGGAGGTCCAGCGCAAGTACGGGGTGGCACCGCAGATCATCGTCGCCATCCTGGGCGTGGAGACCCGCTACGGCAGCCACACCGGGCGCTACCGCGTGCTGGACTCCCTGTCCACCCTGGCCTTCGACTATCCGCCCCGCAGCCGGTTCTTCCGCAGCGAGCTGGCGCAGTTCCTGCTGCTGAGCCGCCAGGAGGGTTTCGATCCCCTCACCCTCAAGGGCTCCTACGCGGGCGCCATGGGCGAGCCCCAGTTCATCTCCAGCAGCTACCGGCGCTATGCCGTGGACTTCGACGGCGACGGCAAGCGCGATCTGTGGCATAGCCAGAAGGACATCATTGCCAGCGTCGCCAACTACTTCCAGGTCCACGGCTGGAAGCCGGGCGAACCGGTGGCGGTCCGGGCCAAGGTCAGCGGCGATCAGGCCCGGCAGCTGGCGGACGCGGGCCTGAAACCGAAACTGACCGTCGCCCAGCTGCGCCGGCGCGGAATCCGGGCGCAGTCTTCCGTGCCCGGCGACCTGCCGGCGGCGCTCATCGAGCTCGAGACCCGGAAAGGCCCGGAGTACTGGCTGGGTCTGAACAACTTCTACGTCATCACCCGCTACAACCACAGCCCCCTGTACGCCATGGCGGTGTTTCAGCTCGGGGAGGCGATCCGCAGCGCCCGGGAGAAAGCGGCCACCGCGGACACGGCCGGCGCCTCCTCCGGCTGAGCCCTCAAGCCCGGCCCGGCGGGACCCGCTAACCCGGCAGGGATTGCATTCCCCTTCAGGGCCGGGCACACTTGAGATGTCAGTTGGACAAGGGCGGGCAGGCCATTGATTTATTCAGCCATTCCTGGATTGAAATCGGCCCTGCCTGCGGTGGCGGCTGCGGCCCTGCTCAGCGCCTGCAGCAGCACCGGCCCCCTGCAATCCCGCGACGGAGCACCGCCGGGGCGGATCGACCCAGCGTCCATTCCCAACGCCGTACCCCGGGTGGAGCCCCGCAGCGCCCACGGCAATCCCAGCTCCTATGTGGTAATGGGGCACCGCTACCACGTGCGCGCCTCGGCCCACGGCTTCGTCCAGCGGGGTATCGCCTCCTGGTACGGCACCAAGTTCCACGGCCGGCGTACCGCCAGCGGCGAGCGCTACGACATGTACGCCATGACGGCGGCC
>DATFLG010000031.1:0-3101 GCA_035267985.1 Gammaproteobacteria bacterium
ATGCTGACCGGCGTGCGCGGCGACCTGGCCGTGAAGCTCTACGGCACGGATCTGGCGGTGCTCAACGACAAGGCGGCCGCCATTGCCGAAACCCTGCGGGGCATATCCGGCGCGGAGGACGTGCTCACCACCCGCAACGAGGGCGTGCAGTACCTGCGGGTGGAAGTGGACCGCACCGCCGCCGGCCGCCTGGGCCTGACCGTGGATGCCCTGGAAGAGCTCCTGCGCGGACAGATCGAGGGCATGCCGGTGGGCATCGTCCAGGAGGGCATACAGCGCACGCCCCTGCTGCTGCGCGGCCCCGCGGATCTGCGCGCTGATCCCTCGGCCCTGGCCACGGTGCCCGTCACGCTGCCCGACGGGCGGCAGGTGCCCCTGTCCTCGGTGGCCCGGCTGGAGCCGGTGGAGGGCGTGGTGGCCATCAACCGGGAGCTGGGCAACCGCTTTGTCGTGGTGCGCGCCAACGTGCGCGGCCGGGACCTGGTGGGCTTCGTGGAGGACGCCAAGGCGGCCGTGGCCCGGCAGGTCAAACTGCCGGCGGGCTATACCCTGGCCTGGGGCGGACAGTTCGAGAACCAGCAGCGCGCAGCGAAACGGCTGTCCATCGTGGTACCGGTGGCCATCGGGCTGATCTTCCTGCTGCTGTTCTCAACCTTCCGCTCGGTGCGCCAGGCCGCCCTGGTGCTGTCCAATATCCCCTTCGCCATGATCGGCGGCGTGTTCGCCCTGTGGATCTCAGGGGAGTACCTGTCGGTGCCGGCGTCGGTGGGCTTCATTGCCCTGCTGGGCATCGCCGTGCTCAACGGGGTGGTCATGGTCACCTACTTCAATCAGCTCCGGGCCCGGGGTATGGCCATGGCCCAGGTGGTGGTGGAAGGGGCCCGCCGGCGGCTGCGCCCGGTGATGATGACCGCCAGCATCGCCGCCTTCGGTCTGGTGCCTCTGCTGTTCGCCACCGGTCCGGGTTCGGAAATTCAGCGTCCCCTGGCGGTGGTGGTGATCGGCGGGCTGGTGAGCTCCACCCTGCTCACCCTCATTCTGCTGCCCATCCTCTACCGCCGCTTCGGCGAGGAGAAAGCAAACCCATGATGCCGGAAGAATGCCTGCTGGTGCTGATCGGCCCGCCCGCCCTGGAGGAACCCCTGGCGGACTGGCTGCTGGATCGATCCAACGGCACGGGCTTCAGCACCGTGCCCCTGTCCGGCCACGGCTCGGGCCTCACCGGCCTGAGCGTGGCCGAGCAGGTGGCCGGCCGCCAGCGCCGGGTGCAGTTTCAGATCCACGGCCCCCGCGCCGGCCTGGAGGCGCTGCTCTCGGACCTGAAAGCGGAGTTCGCCGGCGCCGACCTGCACTACTGGATGATTCCGCTGCTGGCGGCGGGGCATCTGGGGCACGCCGATTGACCGGCTCAGCAACCCGGCGCAATGCGCTGCGCACCCCGTGCAGGAAGGGGTCGCAACCCAGGGTCCCGCATCCCGGTCATGCCGGCCAGACGGGGGACCGACTCCGACCCCTTTTTCCCTCTACGGCGGCGTTGGTCTGGGATCGCAGCCCGGATGGAACGAAGTGGAATCCGGGGGCATGGGTTCTTATCCGTGCTTTCCGTGTCTTCCGTGGCGCCTTTGGGTTGATCCTTCCGTGGATTCCGCGGCTTCCGTGGCGCTTGCTTCCCCGGGTTTCGTTCATGCCTCACCAGGCCGGAGCGGGCAGCGGCGGATCATTGACTGGTTCCTGACCCAGAGGCGGAGCCGGACCCTCCAAGCCCGGGCAGGGTGTCCTGAGGGGCGCCCTGACCAAGCCCACTGCCCCGGCCGGGGTTCCGGGTCCCGCCCGGTGCCATGGGCTGACCGGAACCCATTCCGTGGGAGGACCCCATGCCGGGTCCCGGCGTCATCCCGCCACCGGAGCCCATGCCATGGCCGGCACCCATGCCCTGACCGGGGCCCATGCCAGGACGCGATCCGGTGCCCTGTCCCGATCCGAGTCCCTGTCCGGAGCCCATGGGCGGGGGCGTCTGATCCGAGAGATTCAGACCCTGCTGGCGGGCCTGTTTCCGGAGCTGCCGCCTCAGTTCCCGGCGATAGGCCTGGCGGGCCTTGGGGCTCATGGTGCGCATCCCCGACGGACCGGAAGAACTCTGCTGACCGGCCAACGGGTTGTGGCCGCCGTCCAGGGGCGGAGGTGACAGGCCCGCCCCGTTCTGGGCGACGGCCGGCATTGCGTATCCCAGGGCCAGGGACAGTACAAAAACGCTGCTCAACAATCGCGTATTCATTCTCCGCCCTCCAATAGTTGTACGACCGGAGGCGCGCCGCCGGTCAGCGCTCCTGCCCGTGACAGGGCGCAACAGTTTTGCGGGATTTACCGCAGACTCGGACAGTGGGGGAAGACCCCGTGAACCGTCCGACGGAAAGAGCCGGGGCCGAGGAGCCCGCAACCGGATGGAGCAAAGTCAAATCGGGGAAAAGATGAGCGGTGAAATCCGTGAATGACAGAACCAGGCGCGCTCGGAAGAGCGCGAGGTGACCGTTATTGTGCACAACACCTGCTGCGCCGACCTTCCACCCCCAGGATGAGACTTCGCTTCCTCCTCAAGGCCGTGGACAACCGCCGCTTCCATGGGTTCCGCGGCTCTTGCCTTCCCCCGGATTACGCTGGCGCTAATCCGGGCTACGAGGGCCGGGCCACGACGATGGTGGTGACCGGATCGTAGCCCGGATGGAACGAAGTGGAATCCGGGGTCTTTCGTTTATCCCCGGCCGTGTAGTCGGTGGCGCCTTTGATTGAGCCCTTCCGTGGGTTCCGTGGATTCCGTGGCTCTTTCTTTCCCCGGATTACGCTGGCGCTAATCCGGGCTACGCTTTGTCCGTGCTTTCCGTGTCGCCCGTGGCGCCTCTGGCCGCACCGCGAAACGAAAAAGGCCGGGCGTATGCCCGGCCTTTGATGTCGAACGGGGAGCGCGTCAGGACTGGGTCGCGTCGCTGCCCTTGGCGGCTTCCTCCACCATGCGCTGCAGATCACCGTTCTGGTAGAGCTCCAGGGTGATGTCGTGGCCGCCCACCAGCTCACCGTTGATGTACAGCTGGGGGAACGTGGGCCAG
>DATFLG010000032.1:0-6172 GCA_035267985.1 Gammaproteobacteria bacterium
CAGCACCGACATCGCCATCAATTTCGACTGGGGCCACAACATGGTCGATGCGCTGCTGCAGGTGGAGTCGGCCATCAGCCAGATCATGCCCGACCTGCCCGCCGGCACCCGTTTCAAGGCCAAGCGGATGGACCCCTCGAACTACGGGCCGGTCATCGCCTACAGCCTCACCTCCGGGAAGGTCGGGCAGGTCAGGCTGCGGGACCTGGCGCGCTACCAGCTGGTGCCCTATCTCTCCAGCGTCAAGGGCGTGGCCAAAGTGACCGTGCAGGGCGGCGCCAGGTCCGAGTATCGGGTCACCGTGGATCCGGCGCGCCTGAACGCCCTGGGTCTGTCCATCGACGATGTGGCCAAGGCCCTGTCGGCCTCCAACGTGCTCACGGCCGTGGGCCGTATCCAGGATCACTACAAGCTCTATCTCGAAGTCTCCGACACCCGCTTCCGCAGCCTGGACGAGATCCGTCATACGGTGCTGCGCAGCGGCAGCGACGGCGAGGTGCAGTTGGAGGACGTGGCCGACGTGAGCCTGACCACGGCGCCCCGGTACAAGCGGTTTACCGCCGACGGCCAACAGGCCGTGCTGCTCAACGTCTATCAGCAGCCCGGCGCCAGCGTGGTGGACCTGTCCCGCAACCTCAAGGCGCGGCTCGATCAATTCCGGCCCAAGATGCCCGCGGGCGTGGACCTGCACCAGTGGTACAACCAGAGCGTGCTGGTGAAGGCCTCCGAGAACAGCGTGGTGGACGCCATCTTCATCGGCGTGATCCTCGCCGCGGTCGTGCTGCTGGTGTTCCTGCGCAGCTGGAAGATCACCCTGGTGGCGGTGATCGCGGTACCGGCGGTGCTGGCCGCCACCCTGCTGCTGCTCTACGGCTTCGGCATGACCCTCAACATGATGACCCTGGGGGGCATGGCCGCGGCCGTCGGGCTGATCATCGACGATGTCATCGTGATGGTGGAGCAGATCGTGCGCCGGGTGCACCAGAGCGGCGAGCACGGGATACAGCGCATTCTCGAAGCGGCCCGGGAGTTCACCCATCCCCAGGTGGGCTCCTCGGCCTCCACCATCATCATCTTCCTGCCCCTGGCCTTCCTGAGCGGCGTCACCGGCGCCTTCTTCAAGGCCCTGTCCCTGACCATGGCGGTGAGCCTGTTCATCTCCTTTCTGGTGGCGTGGCTGGTGGTGCCCCTGCTGGCCGATTTCATGCTGGGACCCAAGGACGTCGAGCAGGAGCATTCCAACCGGACGGGGCGCTGGATAAACCGCAGCTACACCCGGCTGATGATCCGGCTGCTGCGCCGGCCCCTGTGGCTCCTGGCGGGCCTGGTGCCCCTGCTGGCGATAGCCTTCGTGGCCTTCCAGCAGGTGGGCTCGGGCTTCATGCCCCATATGGACGAGGGGGGCTTCATCCTGGACTATGTGGCGCCGCCGGGAACCTCCCTGCAGGAAACCGACCGGCTGCTGAACCAGGTAGGGACCATCCTGGCGAAGAACCCCTATGTGCAGACCTGGTCCCGGCGCACGGGAGCCCAGCTGGGCGGCGGGATCACCGAGCCCAACACCGGAGACTTCTTCGTGCGCCTGAAGCCTCTGCCCCGACCCTCAACCGAAACGGTGATGAGGCGGGTGCGCGAGCAGGTCCATAAGCAGGTCCCGGGGCTGGATATCGACCTTTCCCAGCTCATCGAGGACGAGATCGGAGATCTGACTTCGGTGCCCCAGCCCATCGACATCCGTCTGTTTGGCAATGATGTGGGCGCGCTGCGCAAGCTGGCGGACAAGGTCGCCCACGCCATCGGCGGTGTGAAGGGTGTCGTGGACGTGCGCAACGGCGTGGTCATCGCCGGCGATGCCCTGAACATCCATGTGGATCGGGCCAAGGCCGCCACCGAGGGTCTGACGCCCCAGGCCATTACCCGCCAGCTTCAGGCCTACCTGGGGGGCGTGGTCACTACCCGTGTGCGTAAGGGTGTGAAGTTCATCGGCGTGCGGGTATGGGTGCCGCGGTCCCTGCGGAACCGGACCGGTCAGGTCGGCAAGCTGCTGCTGCGGGCCCCGGACGGGCACCTGGTGCCACTGAAGCGCGTGGCCCGGGTAAAGATCGTTTCCGGTCAGCCGGAGCTGACCCGCTACGACCTCAAGAGTGACGTGGCGGTCACCGCGCGCATCAGCGGTCGCTCCCTGGGGACCACGGTCCAGGATGTCAAAAAGGTTCTGCACAAGCCCGGGCTCGTTCCCAAGGACGTCTACTACCAGCTGGGAGGGCTGTACAAGCAGCAGCAGACCGCCTTCCGCGGCCTGATCGAGGTGTTTGTAGCGGCGGTGGCGCTGGTGTTCTTTCTGCTGCTGTTTCTGTATGAGCGCTTCCGGGTGGCCCTGGCCATCCTGCTGCAGCCCCTGCTGGCGGTGAGCGCGGTATTCATCGGCCTGTGGCTCACCGGGGTGGAGCTCAACATCACGGCCATGATGGGCATGACCATGGTGATCGGGATCGTCACGGAGATCGCCATCTTCTATTTTTCGGAGCTGCGTCTGATGGGCGACGGCCGGCCCCTGGCCTGGAACCTGATCCGGGCCGGACGCAACCGCATGCGGCCCATCGTCATGAGTGCCCTGGCCTTCATGCTGGCTCTGCTGCCCCTGGCCCTGGGGCTGGGGCAGGGCTCGGCCATGCAGCGGCCCCTGGCCATTGCCATCATCGCCGGGCTCATGGTTCAGATACCCCTGGTGCTGCTGGTGCTGCCGGTGGTCTACAAGCTGCTGGCCCGGCGGTGACGGCGGCCCGGTTTATATAATTTACATTATAAATATGTTATAAGTAACTATATATAGGAATGTTTGGCAGGTACGCATGCAGGCGCCTGCCAGGGAGGCAATAGCGACATGGATGGTGTACCCCACTGGCTGCAGGGTCTGGCACGGGTGTCCCTGGCGGCAGGCGGCCTCAGTGCCCTGGTCATCGCCGGGGACATTGTCCGGGGTCGCCGCCAGCCCATGGCCATCATGAACGTGGTCTGGCCCGTGACCGGGCTGTACGGGGGACTGCTGGGGCTGTGGGCCTACTGGCGCATCGGCCGCCGGGTGGCGGATCCGGAGGGGCGCGCCGACCGGCCGTTCTGGCAGCGGGTGCTGGTGTCCACGAGCCATTGCGGGGCCGGCTGCACCCTGGGGGACATCGCCGGCGAATGGACCCTGGCCGCCGGTGCCCTGGTGTGGTTCGGGTCCACGCTGGCCACGAGCTATGCCGTGGATTTCGCCTATGCCTATGGGTTCGGGATTCTGTTTCAGTATGTGGCCATCGTGCCCATGCGGGGGCTGAGGCCGTGGCAGGGCATCGTCGAGGCGGTCAAGGCCGACACGCTGTCCCTGGTGGCCTGGCAGCTCGGCATGTACGGCTGGATGGCCGTGACCCAGCTCTGGCTGTTCCAACCCCGCCTGGAGGCCCATCAGCCGCTGTTCTGGTTCATGATGCAGGTAGCGATGCTGGTGGGGTTCACCACCAGCTACCCGGCCAACGTCTTTCTGGTGCGAAGGGGCATCAAGAAGGCCATGTGACCCGCAGGGCCCAGTGAACTTGTACCGGCGCCGCCGGGTCGTATCCGGTAAACTTGACCCATTTGGCAACTCGGACAGCGACAGTTTCATGATCAGCAGACACAGTGTAGGGGCGCTCCTGGCGGGCGTGGGACTGGCTTTTGTCCTGGCGCTGCCCGCGTGGGGCGCGGGCAATGGTGCGGGCAGCAACGGCGGGGTGGTGCGGGCCACCCTGGACAACGGCCTTCGGGTCATCATTGTCCGCAACACCCTGGCGCCGGTGGTGACCACCGAGATCAACTACAAGGTGGGCTCCAACGAGGCGCCCAAGGGCTTTCCCGGCATGGCCCATGCCCAGGAGCACATGATGTTCCGGGGCAGTCCCGGGCTGTCCGCCGGCCAGCTTGCGGATATCAGCGCCTCCATGGGGGGCAACTTCGACGCCGATACCCAGCAGACCGTGACCCAGTATTTCTACACGGTGCCCGCCGAGGACCTGGATGTGGCCCTGCACATCGGCGCTCTGCGCATGGCGGGGGTGGACGATGCCCAGGCCGACTGGTCCAAGGAGCGCGGCGCCATCGAACAGGAAGTGGCCCGGGATCTGTCCAATCCCCAGTACGTGATGTATACGCGCATGCTCAAGGCCCTGTTCGCGGGTACGCCCTATGCCCATGACGCCCTGGGGACCCGCCCGTCCTTCGACAAGACCACCGGGAAGATGCTCAAGCGCTTTCACGACACCTGGTACGCCCCCAACAACGCCATCCTGGTGGTGGTGGGCAATGTGCAGCCCGATCACGTGCTCAAGGAGGTCAAGCGCCTCTACGGGCATATCCAGCGCAGGAAGCTGCCCCGGCGCCCGTCGGTGAAGCTCTCGCCGGTCAAGGCGCAGACGCTCCACATGAAGACCGATTCACCCTACGGGCTGGTGGCGGTGGCCTTCCGGCTGCCCGGCTATGACAGCCGCGACTATGCGGCCAGTGAAGTGCTCTCGGACGTGCTGAGCAGTCAGCGTGGACGGCTCTACGACCTGGTGCCCGCCGGCAAGGCCCTGGATGCGGGCTTCGAGCTGCAGACGTTCCCGGAAACCGGCCTGGGAATGGCCTACGCCATCTTTCCCCGGGGGGCGGACAGTGGCGCGCTGTTGAAGGCCCTGAAGGCCCGGCTGCATCAGGTGCTCTCCAAGGGGGTGCCGGCTGACCTGGTGGCGGCCGCCAAGCGCCAGGAGAAGTCGGCCTTCGCCTTCCAGAAGACTTCGATTTCCGGGCTGGCATCCACCTGGTCCCAGGCGGTGGCGGTGGAGGGCCGAAAGGATCCCGCCCAGGACATGAGCGCCATCGAGCAGGTCAGCACCAAGGATGTAAACCGGGTGGCCGGTCGTTATCTGGACCTGGATCACGCGGTTGCTGCGGTGCTGACTCCGTCGGCCTCCGGCAAGCCGGTGGCCTCCAAGGGCTTCGGTGGCAAGGAGTCGTTCGCCCCCGGCAAGACCAAACCCGTGAAGCTGCCCCCCTGGGCGGCCAAGGCCCTGCACCGGCTGAAGGTGCCCGAGTCGGTGGTCAATCCCACGGTGTACACGCTGGACAACGGCCTCAAAGTCATTGTGCAGCCGGAGACGGCCAGCGACACCGTGAGCGTCTACGGGCACGTGCGCAACCAGCCGGGCCTGGAAGCGCCCAAGGGCCAGTACGGCGTGCACAAGGTGCTGGGCCAGCTGTTCGACTACGGCACCACCCATCTGGACCGGATGGCCTTTCAGAAGGCCCTGGATGACATCGGGGCCAACGAGTCCGCCGGCACCGATTTCTCACTGCAGGTGCTGCGGAACCATTTCGACCGGGGCATGGAGCTGCTGGCAGACAACGAGCTGCATCCGGCGCTGCCGGGCCACGCGTTGAAGATCGTGCGTCGCCAGAGCGCCCGGGCGGTGGCGGGCGAGCTGCAGAGCCCGGATTTCCTGATGCACCATTCCCTGCGGGTGGCCCTGTTTCCGGCGGGCGATCCCAGTCGTCGCGAGCCCAAGCCCAAGGCCGTGGCCGGATTGACCCGCAAGGAGGTGCTGGCCTACTACCACAAGGTCTTCCGTCCCGACCTGACCACTGTGGTGGTCATTGGCGACGTGGACCCGGCCCATGCCCGCAAGGTGGTGGCCCGGTACTTCGGCGGCTGGAAGAAGCCGTCGACGCCCAAGCCGCCGACCGTCCTGCCGACGGTGCCGGACAACAAGCGCGCCACCGTGCACGTGCCCGACGCCAGCCGGGTCCAGGATCGGGCGATCCTGGCCGAGTCCCTGCGCATCACCCGCAAAGACCCGGACTACTATGCGCTGGAGCTGGGCAACCACGTGCTGGGAGGGGGGTTCTACGCCACCCGGCTTTATCAGGACCTTCGCCAGCGCAGCGGGCTGGTGTACACGGTGGGGTCCCAGTTCGAGTTCGGGCGGAAGCGTTCCGTCTACTTCGCCATGTACGCCTGCGACCCGGGCAATGTTTCCAAGGCGCGTTCGATCATCCAGCGGGACCTGCAGGCCATGCGCAAACAGCCCGTGAAGCCCGAGGAGCTTCATCAGGCCAAGGCCCTGCTGCTGCGGGAGATCCCCCTGAACGAGTCCAGCTACCAGGCGGTGGCCCACGG
>DATFLG010000033.1:0-6078 GCA_035267985.1 Gammaproteobacteria bacterium
GACCGCCAACAACGCCTGCAAAGGGCATGGGTCCGGCAAGGGTGAGGGATTCGTGCTGATGTCCCGGCACGCCTGCGAGCAGATCGGGGGCTCGGTCAACGAACCGAAGTAGCCACAGACCGGCGCGGACGGGGGCTCGCACACGGCCCCCTGTCCGCGCCCGAAGCAGGAGCGAAACCATGGCGATCGAGCACAGCGACTGCCCCTGTCTTGGCTACGGCCTGGGCCTGCGCAAGGAGCACTACGAAACCGTGCTGGCCGAACGTCCGCCGGTGGACTGGTTCGAGGTGATTTCGGAAAACTACATGGTCCCCGGGGGCAAACCCCTGGACTACCTTACCCGCATTCGCGCCCTTTACCCGATGGTGATGCACGGCGTGTCCCTGTCCATCGGCGGCACCGCACCCCTGGACCGGGACTATCTGATACGACTGAAGGCGCTGGCCCGGCGGGTGGAACCGGCATGGGTTTCCGACCACCTGTGCTGGACCGGCGTCGACGGGGTCAACCTGCACGACCTCATGCCCCTGCCCTACACGCAGGAGGCCCTGGATCACGTGGTGGCACGGGTCGGACAGGTGCAGGACTGTCTGGGTCGGCGCATCCTGCTGGAGAACGTGTCCAGCTATGTCGCCTATCGGTCATCGGAAATGACCGAATGGGAGTTTCTGGGCGAGATCGCCCGGCGGGCCGACTGCGGGATTCTCCTGGATCTGAACAACGTCTACGTCAGCGCGTTCAACCACAACTTCGATCCCTACACCTACCTGGCTCACCTGCCGGCCGACCGGGTGCATCAGTTCCACCTGGCGGGTCATGCCCGGGAGAACGATCTTCTCGTGGATACCCATGACCAGCCCATCGCCGACCCGGTGTATGACCTCTACGGAGCGGCCGTGCGACGCTTCGGGCCGGCCGCCACCATGATCGAACGGGACGACAATATCCCGCCCCTGTGCGAGCTGCTGGCCGAACTGGAGCAGGTGCGCCGGATCGCTGAGGCCGTTGACCGCGAGGCTGTGGCATGAGCGCCCTGGCCCGGCTGCAGCGCCAGTTCCAGCAGTGCCTGTTGAAGGGAGCACCCCACAGCCCCCCGGCCTGGGTCAGCCCGGCCGGACGCGCCCGGCCCGGGGTTCAGCTCGCCGTCTATGCCCACGCCTACCGCGCACGCCTGCACGAGACTCTGGAGTCGGACTTTCCGGCGCTGGCGGCGATCCTGGGGGCCGATGGGTTCGCCGGACTCGCCGACCGTTATATCGACGCCCACCCTTCCGGCGGCTATTCTCTGCGCAGCTTCGGGGCACGCCTGCCGGATTACCTGGCCGCCCATCCCCCCGGTGGGCCGGCGGGTCCGCTCCCCGAGCTGGCCCGGTTCGAGTGGGCCCTGGCCGAGGCCTTCGACGCCGCTGACGACCCGGTGGCCACCGAGCAGGCAGTGGCGAGCCTTCCCCCTGACGACTGGCCGGACCTGACCCTGGTCTTCCATGCCAGCCTGCACCGTCTCGATTTCAGCTGGAACGTGCCGGCGCTGTGGAAAGCCCTGACCGGCGACGAACCCCCGTCGGCATGCCGGGAGCCGCAACCCGTGGCCTGGCTGGTCTGGCGCCAGGCCCTCATCACCCGGTTCCGTTCCCTGGCACCCGAGGAAGCCCTGGCGTTGGACACCGCGCGGAGGGGCGCCGACTTCGGCGAGCTGTGCGAGGCCCTCACCACGGTGGTGGCCCCCGCGCAGGTACCCTTGCGCGCCGCATCCATGCTCAAGGGCTGGATGGGCGCAGGGCTCGTCAGCCACATCGGGCCGGCCTTCTGAGCCCGTCGGGCGCCCCACGTCCCACGCCGTCCGGCGCGGGCCCCGGACGTCCCGCCAGGTGAAGGCAATGGTAAGAACCGGGCCGCCATCCGGCCGAAAGCAGCGCCCCCGCATCCGCTCCCCCCACTTTCCAGGAACCAAATCATCACCCCCCTTGTCGGTAGCGTGTACAAGATCCGCGCAGCGCCACAGGCGCACAAACCTCCGACGGTCAGCCGTGCCTGTGACGGGCCGGCCCGTCAGCCAGGGCGCGTCGCCTGCGCGGCACGAACACCGTCCACTGTCGCCAGGACCCGCTTGCACTGCGCTTATGACCAGCAAGACACCGGGCACGCCCACCATGGACTCGATCAAGCCCGAGCCGGCCACCTCGCAGAGCCGGCGTCGATTCCTGGTGGCTTCCGTGGGCGTGG
The DNA here is from genome assembly GCA_035267985.1 of Gammaproteobacteria bacterium. Taxonomy (GTDB): domain Bacteria; phylum Pseudomonadota; class Gammaproteobacteria; order DATFLG01; family DATFLG01; genus DATFLG01. The sequence goes on from DATFLG010000033.1 coordinate 2,224, forward strand.
TCGGTGCCGCCGCCGCCGGCCTGTTCGCCGACGTCCTGGTGGACAACATGAACCCCGGCAAGGCCGTGGCCGCCCAGGGCGCTCCGGTCGACGTGGACGTGAGCAAGATCGAGCCCGGGCAGCTCATCATGGTGGCCTGGAAGAAGAAGCCGATCTGGATCCTGCACCGCAAGCAGTGGATGCTGGACACTCTGTCCAAACCGTCTCTGCTGCAACGGCTCCGGGATCCGGACAGCCAGGCCGCTCAGCAGCCTTCTTCGAAATACATCAACGGCAACTTCCGGGCCGTGAAGCCCGACATGTTCGTGGCGGTGGCCCTGTGCACCCACATGCAGTGCATACCGGATTACCGGCCCACACCCCACACTGTCACCCCCTGGTGGTACGGCGGCTTTCACTGCCCGTGCCACGGGTCCACCTACGATTTCTCGGCGCGGGTATTCGAGGGCTCACCGGCACCGGTGAACATCCCCATCCCGCCTTACTACTGGAAATCCGACACCATCGTGCGCATCGGCGAAAGCAACTCGGACGGCCTTCATGAGGACTGGAACCCGGATATCTGGTAGCGCCCGCCGGACCTGGATCCGGCCAGGCCTGGTGCCGGCGCTTGTGCTGGCCGCCGCCGGCAGCCCCTGCGCCCTGGCGGGCGCCCCCTATCTGGGTGTCGCGCCCCAGGGCAATGCGGCCAAGGGCGCCAGGCAGACCACCACCTGCGCGGCCTGCCACGGCGCCCATGGCAACAGCCGCAGCGACCAGTTTCCCAACCTGGCCGGCCAGAACTACAACTATCTGCTCAAGCAGCTGGAGGACTTCCGCAGCGGCGCGCTCAAGCTCCAACCGATGAGCGCCATGGTCGGCAACATTCCCAAAACGTCCAAGGATAAGAATCTGAAGGACATCGCCCGCTACTTTTCCAGCCAGAAGCTGGACCGGACAGCCAACGCCAACGCCCACGCGGCGAAGCTGACCAGGTCCCAGGCGGAGACGGGCTACAGGATCTTCCAGCAGGGGCTGGCCGGCGAACATGTTCCATCCTGCGCCGCATGCCATACGGCCGGCGGCACCGGCAACGCGCCCATGGCCATCCCGGCGCTGGCCGGCCAGCACGCCACCTACATCGAGCAGCAGCTTAAGTATTTCGCCAGCGGCAAGCGGCACAACAGTCCCAAACACATCATGGCCAAAATCGCCAGGCGGCTGTCGCCCGCGCAGATCAGGGACGTGGCCCTGTACGCCCAGCAGCTGCGCCCGGACCTGATGCCGGGGACGGGCCCCACCCGCTACGGGGCCTACGTCCAATCCCTGGCCCACAAGCCGGTTCCAGGCCTGCCTGCCGACGCCCTGCAGGCGTCCGAAAGCAGCAGGAAGCCGGGCGGCTGAAGGGTCCGTGAAGGATCGGCGACAGTCATAGCGAACCGAAGGACGTCTTCCGTCGGAGAAGGTCAGCCATGCCAGAAGCACAGAATTCGACGCCGCGGGGCTTTTCCGAGTGGATCAACGAACGCCTGCCCCTGCGCGAGTCCTGGCAGGAGCATCTGGCGGGCTACGCGGCGCCCAAGAACTTCAACGTCTGGTACTTCTTCGGCTCCCTGTCGCTGCTGGTACTGGTGATCCAGCTGGTCACCGGTCTGTTTCTGGCCATCCATTACCAGCCCAACCCGGACCTCGCCTACTGGTCGGTGCTGCGGACCATCCAGCGCGACTCCAACTGGGGCTGGCTGCTGCGTTCCATGCACATCGTGGGCGCCTCCTCCTTTTTCGTGCTGGTTTACCTGCACATGTTCCGCGGCATGATGTACGGCTCCTACAAGCGGCCCCGGGAAATCCTCTGGCTGGTGGGTGTCGCCCTGTACCTGGTGCTCGCCGCCGAGGCGTTTCTCGGCTACCTGCTGCCCTGGGGCCAGATGTCCTACTGGGGCTCTACGGTGGTGATGAACTTCGCGACCGCCATCCCCTACATCGGCAAGCCCATCGCCACCTTCCTGCGCGGATCGTTCGTGGTGGGCCTGCCTACTCTGAACCGGTTCTTTGTATTTCACGTGTTCCTGATGCCTTTCCTGCTGCTCGCCCTGGTCCTGATCCACATCATCGCCCTGCACCAGGTGGGGTCCAACAACCCGGACGGCGTGGAGATCCGCGAGCGCAGGAACGCCGACGACTGGCCGGTGGACGGCATCCCGTTCCACCCTTACTACACCGTCAAGGATATCTTCGGGGTGAGCGTCTTCCTGCTGGTGTTCTTCGCCTTTGTATTCTACAAGCCGGGCGGCTGGGGGCTGCTGCTGGACAAGCTCAACTACACCCCGGCCAGCGCCATCCAGACGCCAGCGGACATCCATCCCCTGTGGTTCTTCCTGCCCTTCTACGCCATGCTCAGGGGCGTGCCCGACAAGTTCTACGGGGTGGTCACGTTCGGATTCGTCTTCGTGCTGCTGGCCGCCCTGCCCTGGCTGGACCGCAATCCCGTACGCTCGATCCGCTACCGCTCGACACTTTTCCGGGTCAACATGCTGGCCATTCCGGCCACTTTCATCTTCCTGGCGGTGATCGCCCACGGCGCCGCCACCGGCCCCAACATGGTGTTCGGTCTGCACATGACCGAGGTGTTCTACCTCACTTTCTTCCTGCTGCCCTATTTCAACCGGCAGCGCTCCCGGCCCGTGACCGTGGCGTGGTTCGTCGTGCTGCAGGCCTCCGTGTGGCTGATCGACTACTGGATGTACTACACCCACGCCCACGGGTGGTCGCTCATGCTGCGCACGGACTGGATTCCTGCCGCCTATCTGGCGCTGATCCTGCTGCCCGCCCTGTTGTGGCCCGGGCTGACCCGGGATGCACCGCAGCTGCCGGAGCGGCTCACCGCAGGGGGACTCCTGCATTGACGGCGCCTGCGTCCTGCACGCCGGGGCGGGCGGGGCCGCGCAGCCGGTGGCCCGGCGACGCCCCCGCCGTACCGGGCGTTCATGCCGCGGGCACGCCCTGGGACCGGAGGCATCGGCTACCATGCACCCAGTAATCAGCACAACCACTCGCCTGCTGGCCGCGTCAGCCGCGCTGCTGGCCGCTGTGTCGGGGACGGCCCCGGTCTGTGTCGCAGGCACCCAGACCACGAAGCCGCCCCTGAAGCACATGCAGGTCAATCTCAATGACCGCGCTGCTCTGCGCAACGGGGCCATGTTCTTCATGGAGCGGTGCATCTCGTGCCACAGCGCCCAGGGCACCCGGTTCATGGAACTGGCGAAACCGCTCGGGCTCACCCCCAAGCAGGTCAACAAGTATCTCAACCCCACCCAGCGCCGGGTGCAGGAGACTGTCGAGTCCTCCATGCCCGGGACGCTCGCCAAGCAGTTTCTGGGCAAGGCGCCGCCGGACCTGACCGTGATCGCCCGGCGCCGCAGCGCCGACTGGCTGTACACCTATCTCACCTCTTTCTATCTGGACCCTTCGCGGCCGACCGGCGTCAACAACGTGGTGTTCTACAAGGTGGCCATGCCCGATGTCTTCGCTGGACTGCAAGGGCTTCAGGCACCGGTGATGAAATCCGGCTACCGCTTCGGCAAGCCCACCAAGGTGGCGGTGGGGGTGCACTCCCTGACCCACGGCACCATGTCTGCGGGCCAGTTCGACACCATGGTCAGGGACATCGTCACGTTTCTGTACTATGTCGGCCACCCCCATCAGCAGGAACGGCACGCCATCGGGCGCTGGATACTCGGGCTTCTGGGCCTGCTGACCGTTCTCAGCTTCCTGCTCTACAAGGGCTACTGGCGCCGGGTCGTGCCGCCCCAGGGGGGGCGCTGGTGGCGGTACTGGAGGAAATGACCGCCCGGCGTTCGCATCGCGGGCCGGGCC
>DATFLG010000034.1:0-11100 GCA_035267985.1 Gammaproteobacteria bacterium
CCAGTATGCGCCGTCCATGGTGTTCTTCGACGGGAGCGGGAAGGAGGTGTTCCGGGCCGAAGGCTATCTGAGGGCGTTCCACACCCAGTCGGTGCTGGATTACGTGGCCTCAGGGGCGTATCGGTCCCAGCCCAGTTTCCAACGCTATATCCAGTCCCGGGCCGACAAGCTGGAGTCCCAGGGCGTGCACGTGGATCTGTGGAAATAGGGCCGGCGGACAGGTCGCGATCCGCGGGCAGGCTTCAGAGGTCGGGCGGATCGGGATCCTGGATGCTGAACTGTCGGCCGGTCATTCCCGCACTGGCGGGGCCGAGCAGGTACAGGAACGGAAGCACCACGTCCTCGGGGCCGGCCACGGTGCTGGGGTCCTCTCCCGGATAGGCGATCTGGCGCATGCGCGTGCGCACCGGGCCGGGATCGATGCTGTTGAACCGCGCGCGGGTATTGACCTCCAGCTCGTCGGCCAGCACCTGCATCAGGGCTTCCAGACCGGACTTGGCGGCGGCGTAGGCGCCCCAGTAGGCGCGCGCCTTGCGACCCACCCGGTCGGAGGTGAAAACCACCGAGGCGTCCTCGGCGCCGGTGAGCAGGGGCAGGCACGCGTGGGTCAGCATGAACGGCGCGTTCAGGTTCACCTGCAGGACCTGGTACCAGAGCTCGATTTCGTAGTGCGCCATGGGGGTCAGGGCCCCGAGCATGGCCGCGTTGTGGAGCAGGCCGTCCAGCCGTCCGAATTCCTGGTCCAGGGTGACCGCCAGGTCCTCGTAGTCCTTGGGCTTGGCGCCTTCCAGGTTCATGGGGTAGATCGCGGGCTGCGCATGCCCGGCCTGCTCGATCTCGTCGTAGACCGCCTCGAGCTTGCGGATGGTGCGTCCCAGCAGGATGACGGTTGCCCCATGGGCAGCACAGGCCCGCGCCACCGCGCGGCCGATGCCGTCCCCGGCGCCGGTCACCAGGATCACGCGTTCGGCAAGCAGATCGGGCTCGGGCTGCCAGTTGTCCCAGGGGTGGCTCATGGATGGAAATCCGCACGTCGCCTGAAAGAGGGCCATTATACGGGCTTCGCCCGTGATTTTCGTCCCCGGGCCCGGTGCCTGGGGCGGGCGACGGCGTGAGCAGACCCGATCCTGCGTCAACGGGACGTGAACAGGCGGCTAGCGGTCGTTGCCGGCCCCGGATCCGCCGCAGGAATCGAGGGGGTCCGCGTCTTGGGGTCCGAAGCGCGATTCGAACATCCAGCGGCCGACGTCGTCGGCATCCATGGGGCGGGCGACGTGGAATCCCTGGGCGTAGTCGCACCCCATCGCGGTCAGGCGCTCCAGGGTGGCCTGATTTTCCACTCCTTCGGCGATGACCGCGAGATCGAAGTTGTGGGCCAGATCGATGATGGAGCGAACGATCTTCGCGTCGTCCTCGTCTTCGGCCATGTTCAGCACGAACGACTTGTCGATCTTCAGCTCGCGGACGGGCAGCTTCTTCAGGTAGGCCAGGGAGGAATAGCCGGTGCCGAAGTCGTCGATGGAAAGCACGACGCCAAGATCATGGATACGCCGCAGGGTCTCAAGGCTTCGGGCCGGATCGAGCATCATCGCCCCTTCGGTGATCTCCAGGGTGAGATGACCCGGATCGGTGCCCCAGATGCGCAAAGCCCGGGCCACCAGGTCCACGACGTCAGGGTCATGGAGCACCCTCGGGGAGAGGTTGACGGCCACCGAAAGCCAGTCCCATTTCCTGCGGCAGGCGGCGCACTGCATGAGGGCGGCATTGAGACTCCAGAGAGTCAACGGCACGATCAGACCGGTCTGCTCGGCCACCGGGATGAAGGTATCGGGGAACACCAGCCCCTTGTCCGGGTGCAGCCAGCGGGCCAGGCTTTCCGCACCGCAGACGTGGCCCGTGGACAGATCGATCTTGGGCTGGAAGTGCAGCACCAGTTCGTTGTCGTCGAGGGCCCGCTTGAGCTCGCTCTCCATGAGCAGCGGACCCTGGCGGGAGAGTCGGCACTGCTCGTTGAACACCATATAGTCCAGGCCGTTGGCGCGCGCATGGCGCAGGGCCCAATCGGCACGCAGCAGCAGGCCCTCGCACTCGGCCGCGTGCAGGGGATACAGGGCGATGCCCAGGGTCGCTTTGAGCTGCACGGGGCGGCGGTCCGCGACAAACGGGGAGGCCAGGGTCTTGAGGATCTTGTTGGCGGCCAGGTTTACGTGATCTTCGTTGACCAGCCTCGGCAGAATCACCGCGAATTCGTCCCCGTTGATGCGCACGAGTTCGTCTTCATCGCGCAGGGCCGTCTTGAGCCGTGCGCACAAGGCGCCCAGCAGCCGGTCCGCCGCCTGATAGCCGAAGCAGGCGTTCACGTCCCGGAAGCGATGGACGTCGAGGATCACCACTGCCGCGACTGTTCCCTGACGCCGGCACCCGTCGAGGTGTCGGGCCAGCCGGCGTACCAGGGAATCCCGGGGAGTTACGGCGCACAGCACATCGTCCATGGCGGAGTCCGTCGGCATGCTCAGATGTAGTACTGCTGCGGGTCGATGCCGTAACTGCCCGGCTCCAGCGGCCGGACGATGCTGAGGGGCTGGTCCGAGCCGTACTCGGGATCGTGCATCAGGTCGATGGTCGGGGCGATGCCATAGGGCTGCTTGTTCTGGTCGAGCACCAGCATCACCTTGGGCCGGAGGCGCCGCACCCGGTTCTGCGCCAGCACGATGCCGATCTGTCCGGAAGACAGTTCCACCAGAGTGCCTACCGGAAACACGCCCAGACACTGAATGAACTGCTCCACCAGGTCTTCCTGAAAGTCCACCCCGCGCCACTGGTAGAGCTTGTGTATGGCGTCGTAGGGCGACAGGGCCCTGGCGTAGGCCCGGTCGCTGGTGATGGCGTCATAGCAGTCCACGAGTGCCGCCATGCGCCCGTACACGGAGATTGCGCCGTTGGCCAGCCCCTGGGGATAGCCGTTGCCGTTATGGCGTTCGTGGTGGTGCAGTGCGACCTCGGTCGCTTCGCGGGAGACGCCGGGGGTGGATTCCATGAGCGTGACGCTGTGGGCCACATGGCTCTTGACCAGCTCGAACTGGGCCGTGGTCAGCGGGCCGGGGTGTTGCAGCAGCTCCGGGGCGAGCTTCATTTTTCCGATGTCGAACAGCAGGGTGCCCACTGCCACGTGACTCAGCTCGGCTTTTGGCAGCGCCAGATGCCTGCCGAACGCGACCGCCAGGGTGCAGGCGGCGATGGCATGGCTGTAGGTATAGGTGTCGGCCTGCTTGAGGCGGGCCAGCCAGAGAAAGGCGTCCGGGTTGCGCACGATGCTGGAGATCATGCCCGCGGCGGCCTCCCGGATGCCGGCCGCGTTGAGCTTACGCCCGGCCCGCACATCGTCCATGATGTTGTTCACCAGCTCCTGGGCCCGCCCGTGGGTTTCCTTGGCGGTGGCCAGCTCCTCCTCGAAGCTGACGTCATCCGGGTAGCGCTGGCCCGGTTTTCCGTCGCCGCACAGCGCGCACAGGGTGCTGTGCAGGCTCTGGGGCTGCTCCGCCTGAAGATAACGCGGGGCGGGCTCGCCGCGTTCGATATCGATGTATACAAAATGGCAGTGGCGCTGGAGCTCCTGCACATCCTTGAAGTCCTGCACGTAGAAGCCCTGGAACATGAAAGGCGTCTCGATCCACGGCCGATCGAGCCTGGACACGTACATGCCCGGCTTCAGATCGTCCGTATTGACCTTTCTTTCCATGGGTTCCTTGACTCCGGCCGGCGGCTCCCGGGCCCGGCCTCCGGGGGCACTGCAGGTGCACGGGCCACGCAGGGCGACATAACCTGAATATCGACGCCCGGGGCCCAAAGTTGAGTGTTCGCCCGGGACCCGCCGCGCCGGCGGGTGGGGTCTCACAAGCTATTGATATGAATGGGCGATCAGGGCCTCCCCCCGGGGGGTGTCGTCTCGGCGACGGACCGGGCGGCGCGCAGCCCGCTGATGACCGCCCCTTCCAGGGTGGCCGGCAGCCCGGTGGCCGTGAAATCGCCGGCCAGCCACAGGCCGGCCACCGGCAGGGCCGGGCCCGGGCGCGAGCGTTCCACGTCCGGGCTGGCGGTGAAGGTGGCGCGCTTCTCCCGCAGCACCAGGCTGTCCCGGGGCGCCGGCCAGCGTGGAAAGAGGCGGGCGATTTCCCGGGCCACCCGGGCCGCCAGGGCGGCATTGTCCAGGTCCAGGTGGGGGCCGCGGGCGCTGATCACGGCGGCCATCAGCCCGGGCTGGCCGCAGATCCGGCGGTCGAATACCCACTGTGTCAGGGTGCCCACCAGGCCGATCAGGGGCCGGTCCATGCGCACCTCCTGCCGGTAGCGCAGATACACGGTGCAGATGGGCTCGCTGCCCAGGCGGTCCAGGCCCCGGGCGACGCCCTGCAGGCCGGGAATCGGCGCCACCAGGCGGCGGCAGGCGGCCGGACCCACGGCCAGCACCACCTGGCGGGCCGGGATCCGCCCGCCGGCCAGCTCAACGCCCGTGACCCGGCCGTCGGTCACCTGCAAGGCGCGCACCCGCTGTCCAAGGCGCACCGTGGCGCGTTTGTTCTCTATGTACTTCAGGGCCGGGGCCGGCAGGGCGGTGCCCAGATCCGTGCGGGGAATCAGCAGATCGCTGTTATGGCGGGTGCCGGCAAAGGCCGCCTGCAGGACGCCCGTGAAAAGCCCGGCGGATGCCCGGTCGAGATCCGTGTTCAGGGTCGCCAGACAGAGCGGTTCCCACAGGACGCGGATCAGGCGCTGCGACTGACCTTCGCGCGCCAGGAGCTCGCGGACCGTGAGCGGCGCTTCGCCGGCCAAGGCGCCCCGCAGGGCCCGGGCCCCGAAGCGAAGCGCCCGCAGCCGCTCAAGGGGGGAGAGTCCCCGGGCTGTGGCCAGGGCCCCGAGCATGTGGGCGGGAGCGGGAAGCGGCGGCGCCTTCAGTTTCAGGACGCGCCGCCCCTCCTGGTACATGGCCAGCTCCAGGGGACGGCGAAGAAAAACCGCCTGCTCCTGGATTCCCAGAGTCTCGAGTACCTCCAGCAGCGCGTGGTAGGCGCCGATCAGCAGGTGCTGGCCGTTGTCCACCTGCTGGCTTCCGAAGGGCACGCCGCGGGCGCGCCCTCCGGGCTGGCGGGCGGCTTCGAGCAAGGTGACCGGCAGGTCCCGGCGGGCCAGTTCCACCGCGGCCGCCAGGCCGGCCCAGCCGGCACCGACCACCACCACCGGGGCGTCAGCGGGGGGTGCCACCGTCGCTTTCCGGAGGGCGCCGCACCAGCCGGCGATGGCGGCGTTTCTCGCGCCGGGCGACCTTCCAGGCCAGCCAGAGCTTGCGCAGCGGGGTCAGGGCGGTGCGCCGTTCCATGACCCGCAGTCCGTCAGCCTCGATCTCCTCCAGGGTTCGCAGGTAGATCTGCGCCATGATCAGGCCGCTGCGCTGGGCGTAGCGGTCGGACTCGGGCAGCTCTTCCAGGGCTTTGCGGTAGTAGCTGCGGGCGCGGTGGGCCTGAAAGGCGAGCAGCTCCCGCAGCCCGTCGGTCATCCGATAGCCCAGGATGTCTTCCTCGCTGACACCGAAGCGCTCCATTTCCTCCCGGGGCAGGTAGATCCGGCCGCGGCTGGCGTCCTCGCGCACATCACGCAGGATGTTCGTCAGCTGGAAGGCGGTTCCCAGATCGGTGGCGTACTTCAGCGTGCGCCGGTTCCGGTAGCCGAAGATCTCGGCGGACAACAACCCCACCACGCCGGCGACCCGGTAACAATACAGGGCGAGCTCCTTGAAGGAGGTGTAGCGGACCCGGTCGAGATCCATCTCCATGCCGTCGATGATCTCGATGAAATATTCCTCCGGCAGGTTGCAGCGCTCCAGCCAGGGCTGCAGGGCCTTGCCCACGGGATGCTGTGCCGTGGCGCCGAACCATCGGTGCACTTCTTCGCGCCACCACGCGAGCTTCAGGCGCGCCACCCCGGGATCGCTGCATTCATCGACCACGTCATCCACTTCCCGGCAGAAAGCGTACAGCGCGGTAATGGCGTGCCGCTTCGCCTCCGGCAGGAACAGAAAGCTGTAATAGAAGCTCGACCCGCTGGCGGCCGCCTTTTGCTGGCAGTAGTCGTCGGGATTCATGGGCAATTCGTCTGGTCCGCCAAAAGCGGAATCGATGACCGCGGACGCCACCGGAGGCACGTGCCGGGCACTACCATCCCTCCTTGAGGGCGTACCATACCATGCGCAGGCGATCGGCGCGGGTCAGGCGGGGACGACTGAACACGTCGTCGCGGCCCGACTGCAGGTATTGCAGTACGCGGTTGCCGCCCAGCACGATCATACGCAGCTCCAGCCCGAGCCGGCCGCGCAGCGCTTTTCCCAATGGCGCGCCTGCGTGCAGGATGCGCATGGCCCGCTGGGCCTCGAAGCTCACCAGGCGCCGCATGGCCAGATCGCTGCGTCGTTGGGCGAAATGGGCTTCCTCGACATGGAAACGTTCCATATCATCCATGGGAATATAGATCCGCTTCTTCTCTGCATAGTCCTGGTGAAGGTCCTGAAGAAAATTTGTCAGCTGCAGGGCGCTGCATATGCCGTCGGAGTAGGCCAGGTTGCGCGGCTGGGCGGCTCCGTACAGATGCAGAAGCAGCCGTCCGACGGGATTGGCGGAGTGGCGGCAGTACTGCATCAGCTCGCCGAAGTCGGCATAGCGCTTCTTGGTGACGTCGGTCCGGAAGGCCTCAAGGAGGTCCCGCAAGGGCTGCACCGGCAGGTGATGGCGGCGGACGGCGTCGCCGAGGGCGACGAACACAGGGCCCTCGGGGCGCCCGCCCGCTTCCAGCAGCGCGAGGGCGTGCTCCATGTCGTCCAGGGCACGCAGGCGATCTTCCGGTGAATCGTCCCCCTCGTCCGCGATGTCATCGGCGGTGCGGGCGAAGGCATAGATGGCGGCAACCGGCTTGCGAAGTCGCCGGGGCAGCGCCAGGGACGCGACGGGAAAGTTCTCGTAATGGGCGCGGGCCATGGCGCGGCAATAGGCGTAGGCCTGCTTTGTCTGTGGTCCGGCCATTGCGGGGATCAGTCCGGGAGGTCGCCGCCGGTGCCCGTGTTTTCCACGCTGCGCGGCGCCCGCTCCACCTGTTCCGGCTCCGGCACCGCCTTGCTGGCGGTGATCCCCATTTCGGTGAAGCGCCGGGCGCCGGGAAGGATGCGCGTGTCGAACGAGCCGACGGCCTTGTTGTAGTGGCCGACGCTGGATTCCAGGGATTTGCCCAGGCGCGTCAGATGCTCGGCGAAGGTGACCAGCCGGCCGTACATCTCTTCACCCACGGTACGGATTTTCTCGGCGTTCTCGGCCAGCTGCTCCTGACGCCAGCCGTAAGCGACGGCCCGCAGCAGCGCGACGAAGCTGGTGGGCGTGGCCAGAATCACCTTGGAGGCCAGGGCGTCCTCGAGCAGGGAGCGGTCGATGTCCAGGGCGGCGCTCAGGAACTGATCCCCGGGGATGAACAGCACGACGAAATCGGGGGCGTTGTGGAACTGCTGCCAGTAGCCCTTGGCCGCCAGCTCGCGTACCCGTTCCCTGACCTTGCGTGCGTGGCGCTGCAGGGCCGTCGCACGGGCCTCGTCGTCCGGAGCCTCCACCGCGGTGAGGTAGGCGTCCAGGGGCGTCTTGGCGTCCACCACGATGTCGCGCCCGTCGGGCAGATGCACCACCATGTCGGGGCGCAGGGCGCCGTCAGCGGTGCGCACGTGGGCCTGCTCCACGAAGTCGCAGTGCTCGACCATGCCCGCCAGCTCGGCCAGGCGCTTGAGAGTCATCTCGCCCCATTGGCCGCGCACCTCCGGACGACGCAGAGCCTGGACCAGATTGCGGGTCTCGGTGTGGAGCAGCCGCTGGGCTTCGGCCATGGTCTCCAGGTGCTTGGTCAGCGACCCATGGGCTTGCTGGCGTTCCTTTTCCATGCGCCGGACCTGGGTCTCGGTCTTCTCGATCATCTCGCGGATGGGCTTGACCAGGTTCTCCACCGCCTTCTCACGCTGGGCCAGGTCGCTCTGGGCCTGCTGCTGGAAGCCCTTGAGATTCTCCTGGGCGAGCTTGAGAAATTCGGAGCTGTTGTGCTTGAGCGCCTCGCTGGCCATGGCGCTGAAGGCGTCCCCCAGCTGGCCGCGGGCCTGCTCGTAGGCCGCTGCCCTTTCCTGGGCAGCCCGGCGTTCGGCCTGCAGCTCGGTCTCCAGCCGGGTGTTTTCCTCCTGGAGCCGGGCTATACGGGACTGGGCGCGCACATAGGCGAGCAGCGCCCCCAGGGCGCCGGCGGCGAGCGCGGTGACGACGAGCACGGTGAGCTGGGATCCGGTCATGGCGGTCCATTCTAACACCCCGACACCCCGGGCTGGGGGCCGGTGGGCGAGGGCCCCGGGTGCCGATCGCCGGATGGCCTTTTGCAACGCCCCGGAAGCCGGGACAATAGGGCCGAAGCCCGGCGACGGCCCGGGGTCCGAGCGAGCGGGGGAGGGGCAGCGATGACCACCCATTCCAGGCGCCTGACATTGGTGCGTCATGCCAAGTCCAGCTGGAAGCACGGCGAGCTGGCGGATTTCGACCGGCCCCTGAAGAAGCGCGGCCGTGGCGACGCCCCTCGCATGGGACGGCGGCTGGCGCAGCAGGGTCTGTGCCCGCAGCTGATGGTGAGCAGCCCGGCGCGCAGGGCGTTGGAGACCGCCCGTCTGATGGCCCCGGAGCTCGGCTATCCCCCGGACCGGATCGCGATCGACAGGCGCATCTACGCCGCCGACGCCGATGTCCTGCGGTCGGTGATCGCCGGGCAGGCGGAGGCGATCGCCCATCTGATGCTGGTGGGCCACAATCCCGCCCTCACGGATCTGTGCAACCGGCTCACCCGTGCGGGGATCGCGAACCTGCCCAGCTGCGGGGTGGTGTGCGTGGACTTTGCCGTCGAAGGCTGGAGTGCGGTGGGGCACGCCACCGGCGAGCTGGTGCTGTTCGACTACCCCAAGAGCGCCGGGCAGGAGGACCGGGAGGGCCGGTGAGCCCGCCGGAAACGGCGGGGCTTTATGCCCCGCCGGCCGCGGTACGGGTCTGCGCCGCGTTGCGCGGACGGTTGACCTGGCGGTCCAGGCCCAGATTGCGCCAGATGGTGCTGGTGGGGTCGGCGCGGTTCAGCGTGTAGAAGTGCAGGCCCGGTGCGCCGGCCGCCAGCAGACGCTCGCACAGGGCGGTGACCACCTCGATGCCGAAAGCCTGCAGGGAGGCGGTGTCGTCCTGATACTGCTTCAGGCGCATCCGTATCCACCGGGGGATGTCGGCGCCGCAGCCGTCGGAGAAACGCATCAGCTGCTCGTAGCCCACGATGGGCATGATGCCGGGCACGATGGGAAGATCGATGCCCCGGGCCTCGCAGCGGGCGACGAAGTCTTCGTAGGCGTCGGCGTTGTAGAAGTACTGCGTAATGGCGCTGTCGGCGCCTTCCTGGACCTTGCGTGCGAAGTTCTCCAGATCCGTGTCGGGGCCGGGAGCCTCCGGGTGCATTTCCGGATAACAGGCCACTTCCAGGTGGAAGCGGTCGCCATAATGCTGGCGGATGAACCGCACCAGCTCGTTGGCGTGACCGAATTCCCCGGGGCTGGTGGTGCCTTCCGGAAGATCGCCCCGCAGCACCACGATCTGGCGCACGTCGGCCTGCCGGTACTCTTCGAGCAGCTCCAGCAGGCTTTCCCGGGTCGCATCCACGCAGGACAGATGGGGCGCGGCCGGAATCCCGGTCTGCTCCACCGTTTCGATGACCGTCTTGAGAGTGCCCGAACGGGTGGTGCCGCCGGCCCCGAAGGTCACCGAAAAGAAAGCGGGGCCCAACTCGGCGAGCTTGGCGCGTTCCGAGTGCAGCCGCTCCTCGCCCTTGGGCGTCTTGGGAGGGAAGAACTCGCAACTGTACACACGCGTATGCTGTTGCTGTGTCTTCATAGCTTGGTACCGAATGGGAATGGAAAGGATGGGGCAGGGCGGTCAATGCCGCCCTGCCGCCGCCGGCTCAGTGAGCCGGTTACCCGTCAGCAGGACTGTTGCCGTGACACGGTCCGCGGGCCCGCCGGGGCCGTTGCCGGTCCCTCCGAAGCGCCGGCCGTGCCTTGGCGCCTGCTCAATACCGGTAGTAATCCGGCTTGTAGGGGCCGTCGGCGGGAACGCCGATGTACTTGGCCTGCTCCTCGGTCAGATCGGTCAGGTGAGCGCCGATCTTCTTCAGGTGCAGACGGGCCACCTGCTCGTCCAGGTGCTTGGGCAGCACGTAGACCTTCTTCTCGTATTTGTCGGGGTTGCCCCACAGCTCGATCTGAGCCAGCACCTGGTTGGTGAACGAGTTGGACATCACGAAGCTGGGATGGCCGGTGGCGCAGCCCAGGTTCACCAGCCGTCCCTCGGCCAGCACGATGATCCGCTTGCCGTCCGGGAAGATCACATGGTCCACCTGGGGCTTGATGTTCTCCCAGGTGTACTGCTGCAGGCTGGCGATGTCGATCTCGTTGTCGAAATGCCCGATGTTGCACACGATGGCCTGATCCTTCATGGCCTTCATGTGCTCATGGGTGATCACCTGGTAGTTGCCGGTGGCGGTCACGAAGATGTCGGCCTGGGAGGCCGCCTCGTCCATGGTCACCACCCGGAAACCCTCCATGGCCGCCTGCAGGGCGCAGATGGGATCGATCTCGGTGACCCATACGGTGGCGCCGAGGCCGCGCAGGGACTGGGCGCAGCCCTTGCCCACGTCGCCATAGCCCAGCACCACGCAGGTCTTGCCGGCGATCATCACGTCCGTGGCCCGCTTGATGCCGTCCACCAGGGACTCGCGGCAGCCGTAGAGATTGTCGAACTTGCTCTTGGTTACCGAGTCGTTGACGTTGAACGCCGGCACCTTCAGGCTGCCCTCGCGCATCATCTCGTACAGACGGTGCACGCCGGTGGTGGTCTCCTCGGACAGCCCGCGCACGTTCTCGAGGATCTCGGGGTACTTCTCGTGCATCACGGCGGTCAGATCGCCGCCGTCGTCCAGCAGCATGTTCGGCTGCCAGCCGTCGGGGCCGTTGAT
>DATFLG010000035.1:0-5870 GCA_035267985.1 Gammaproteobacteria bacterium
CGGCCACCGTGGTTACGCCGCTGCCACGACCACCCACCGAGTCATCCTGTATCAGAGACACAGGATGACGCCGGATACTAGAAACAGTATAAGAATCAGCTTTCTGAATGTCTGATCGCTGATTCGGTGAAAATATCGGAAGCCCACGTAGCCTCCTGCCGCCAGGGCGGGCAGGCACAGCAGCAGGTCGGAAAAGGTCTGCCGCGTGATGTTGCCGACCCCGCCCAGCCACAACAGCGTGTACAGGTGCACCACCAGGATGTAGGGCTGAAACACGCCCCGCTGTTCGCGCTTGTCCCAGCCCCGCAACCCGCTCCACAGGGTCGGGAACAGGCCGTTGAGGCTGGTGGCACCGCCCATGAAGCCGCCGAGCATCCCCACCAGTCCATCCAGGGCCGTCCCGGTCCGTCCGGCCAGCTTCAGCACCGGCATATGGGTGCGGCGCATCATCACCACGCTGTAGAGGATCACCAGCGCCCCGACGAACACGCGGATGGCGGTGGCATCGAGCTTCTGCAGCGCCGCAATCCCCAGGGGGACACCCACGAGGGCGCCGAACAGGAACGGCTTGAGACGCTCCATTTGAACCGCACCCCACAGACGCCACACCAGCACCAGGTTGAGGGTGATCGAGCAGATCACCACCAGGGGCACCGCCCGTGTCGGGGGCATGATGTGCAGCCATATCGCCATCCCGATGATCGCAAAGGCGAAGCCGGTGCTTCCGGCCACCAGCGCCGCCGCGAACGCTCCGCCGAAAATGATCAGCGGATCAGACCACATACAGGCCGAAAGCCACGCCGACCGCCAGGGTTGCCACCGTGGCCACCGCAAGCAACGCCTTCTGCCACTCCCGCCAGTCGAGAAACTCCAGCAGCAACAGCCTCACCCCGCCGGTCAGGTGTGCTGCCAGCAGCAGCACCAACGCCAGCTCGCTCCACTTCACCAGCGGCTGGTCGGTCCAGCGAAGGAACCCGTCCAGGGCCGCACTGCCGTTGAGCGCCTTGCCCAGCACCCAGAAATGCCAGGGCAGAAACAGCGTCAGCAGCAGCCCCGAAAGCCGGTGGACCACGAAGGCCCAGAAACCGGGATGCTGCCGGCCTCGCCAGTCGTTCTTCATCCCGCGAACACCGCGGCCACCGCCCGCAGGCCCCAGGCCGCCAGGGCCAGGCCTGCCACCAGCAACAGCCAGTCCACCAGCCGCCCGCGCAGCGCGAACCATTCGTCGAGTATCGCCCGCAGTCCGATGGGCGCGTGCACCGACACCGAGACCACGAACAGGGCGTAGAACGCAGCCAGCGGCGCGTTGCCCCGGGTCCGGGACAGGACCTCCGCGGCGCTCAACCCGCCGCGCATGGCGTACACGATGGTGGCCAGGTGGATCAGCACGAACAGGCCCAGGGCCATGGCACTGATGCGCTGGGCGACCCACAGCCTCGCCTCCAGCCTGGCGTTCACAGCGCCCCCTTCAGAGCCGCCAGGGCGGTCGCCCGCTTGAGCCCGGCGATGGACGCGGTGGGCGCTATCCCCTTGGGACAACGTTCGGTGCAGCTCAGATGGGTGTGGCATGCATGGCAACCACTGTCACCGGCCACCGCCCGCAGGCGTGCTGCCTGACCGCTGTCCCGCGGGTCATTGACCAGGGTCCAGGCGCGATTCAGCGCCGCCGGACCCAGGTACTCCGCACGCCATGTCACCACGTCGCAGGACGAGTAGCACACCCCGCAGCCGATGCACTCGATCCCCGCTTCCGCGCGCCGGCGCTGGCGCGAATCCGGAGAAATGCGGGCCAGGGGATCGTTCCGCGTGGCTGTGGGCTGGAAATAGCCCCGGGCCCGGGTCCACTTCTCGAAGAACGGCCGCATATCGCAGACCAGATCCTTGACGATGGGCAGATTGCGCAGCGGGGCCAGCTCCAGGGCATCCCCCGCCCCGATCACCTTGTCCACATGGGTCCGACAGGTCCATCGGGCCACGCCGTTCACGCTCATGGCGCACGAACCGCACATTCCCACCCGGCAGGCAAACCGGTAGGCCAGCGTCGCATCGAGCTTGCGCTGAATGAACGTGACCACATCCAGGACGGTCTGGCTCGGCAGGCGCGGCACCTCATAGTGCTGGAAGCGCCCGTCCTCGGCGCCCCGCCAGACACTTACACTGAATGTCTCAGCAGCCTGTTGCATCCGTCTGCGACCCGTTTGCCTGTCCCGGACAGTGCGCCCGCGTCCTCTGCCTAGGCGCTGCGATACAGCTTGGTCAGGACGAATTCCCGGTGACCCAGGGCCTCGGCCGCGGAGAACCGCCCATTGCAGGTGCGCCGCATGCTGTCCAGCAGCATGTCGCCGGCCTGGTCCAGATTGAGCTCCCGCTGCAGGAGGCCGGACACATCCACATCCACATGTTCGTTCATGGTGCGCACCGTGCGTGGATTGGCCGTGATCTTGATCACCGGGATGATCGGATTGCCGATGATATTGCCCTGCCCGGTGGGGAAGAAATGCACCACGAAGCCGGCTGCGGCGCACAGGGTGACCATCTCCGCCGCGGCCGAGGACGAGTCCATGAAATGCAGGCCCGAGCCCTCAGGGGTCTCTGCCGGTTCCAGCACGCTGTGCACCTTGCACTTGCGGCCGATCTTCTGGATGTTGCCCAGGGCCTTTTCCTCGATCGTGGTCAGCCCGCCGATGATGTTGCCCTTGGTGGGCTGGGAGTCCGACAGGTCATTGGTCTTGTTGGCCTTGATGAACTCGTCGTAGGCGGTCCACGTGGACATGAACTTGTCCGCCACCTCCTTGGAAATGCACCGGTCGCGCACCAGGTGCTCGCCTCCGGTCAGCTCCGAGGTTTCACCGAACACCAGCGTGTTGCCCATCTCATAGAGCTTGTCGAAGGCGTTGCCCACCGTGGGGTTGGCGCCCAGCCCGGAGGTGGTATCCGACTCGCCGCACTTGCAGGAGACCCACAGCTCGCTCAGAGGGCATTCCTCGCGCTGCAGCTCGGAGGCCCACTGGATGAATTCCTTGGCCTTGCGCGACGCGTTGGCGATGGTGTTGATGTCGCCGTTGAGCTCGATGCTGAAGCCCTCGACGGGCTTGCCGGTCTTGGCGATGCCGTCGACCACCTGCTTTGTCCAGCCCGGCTCGATGCCGATGACGATCACCGCCGCCACATTGGGATTGGCGCCGGTGCCGATGATGGAACGGAAATGGAGCTCCAGGTCCTCGCCGAACTGAAGACGCCCGTAGGGATGGGGGATCGCCATCGTGCCCTTGACATTGTTCGCCACCGCCTCGCAGGCCGCGTTGGACAGGTCGTCTACAGGCAGGATGATGACATGGTTGCGGACACCGACACGGCCGTTTTCCCTGCGATATCCGAAAAAGGTCGTTCTTTCCATCTTACCACCTCTTGGTCTTCAGATTGTGGACGTGGACATGCTCCCCCGCCTTCACCGGACTGACGAGACGACCAATGTCTGTGTTGTACTTGATGACCGTGTCACCCTCGCTCATGTCCTTGAGCGCGAACTTGTGACCGATCGGAATATCCGTGCCGACCTTCAACTGGAGTGTTTTGTCCTGGTCCATGACCCAGCCGGTGAGCTCGTCATTGGCCTTGACCCCCTCGACGACCACGACCCCTACGGAGTCCGCTTCGTCGTGAACAATGAAGTGAATCATTTCGCCTCCTCGACCTGTGAAGTCCCCTGAATGCGAAGCGTCCTGCCACGCAGAACCGTGCGGCCCGTCAGCCGGCGCCCAAGCGCCGCTCTGCGCCATCTGGGGGACAACCCTAGTTCCAAATCTTGCACAAGTCAACTAGATGACCTATAGAAGTAGATGAACTAAATTAGTCACAGAACATTAGGAAATGTTAAAGTCCCGCGAACCGCCTGAGAACAACCCGGACAGCCCCATGCAAAAGCCTCTTGCACGCAACGACCTGGCACTTGGACCTCTGTACAAACGGGTCAAGACGCTGCTGACCGAAGGGTTGGTGCGCGGGGAGTGGAAGGCCAACGATGCCCTGCCCAGCGAGGCCCGTCTGGCCGAGCAGTTCGACGTCAGTATCGGCACGGTGCGCAAGGCCATCGACGAACTGGTGGCCGAGAAGATCCTGATCCGCCAGCAGGGCCGCGGCACCTTCGTGGCCGCCCACACCGAGGACCGCTACCTCTATCACTTCTTCCACATCGTCGGCGCCGACGGGCGCAAGCTCTTTCCCACCACCGAGCTGCTGCTGTTTCGCAAGGAGCGTCCGGACGCCAGGGTGGCCGACCGGCTGGGCCTGGCGCGCAACGGCCGGGTGCTGCACATCCGCAACCTGCTCAGGCTCGACGGCAGAGCGGCGGAGGTGGACGACCTTTTCATCAGCGCCGCCATGTTTCCGGACCTGACACAGGCGTTGTTCGAAGAGAGGCCGGGCACCATCTATCAGCTGTACCAGGAGCGTTACGGGGTCAACATCATCCGCACCTCCGAGCAGCTCAGGGCGGGGGCCGCCGGCCCGATGGAGGCGCAGCTGCTCGGGCTGGCAGAGCACACACCGGTACTGAACATCGAGCGCCTGGCCTTCACCTACAGCGACATGCCCATCGAGCTGCGCTACAGCACGGTGAACACCGAAGACCATGTCTATCTGAGCGATCTGGAAAAGAGTTCCTGACACAGTCCGTCGACGGGATTCACCGCGAGTCCCGGAGCGGCCCGCCGCGAACGCGCCCACGCCACCCGTGTCAATCGCCGACCTGCTGATTCCGGATTTCGCCCTCATCCTGCTGGGCTTCCTGCTGCGCCGCTACGGACGCTTCTCCGACGAGTTCTGGCGCAACCTGGAACGCTTCGTGTACTACGTGCTGTTTCCGGCCCTGTTGTTCGGCGCCCTGGCCCGCACCCGGGTGGACTTCGCCAGCGCCGCCCACCTGATCGAGACCGGCGTCGTCTTCATGTTCTCGGGCATCGCCCTGGGCTACCTGTCGAAGTACCTTTTCCGCCCCCCGGCCATGAGCTTCGCCTCCGCCTTCCAGTGCGCGTTCCGGTTCAACTCGTACGTGGGTTTCGCCATTCTCGACAGCCTCTACGGCCAACCGGGCATCGCCGCCTTCGGGCTGCTGGCCGGCTTCATGGTGCCCATTGCCAACGTGGCGTCCGTCGGCGCCCTGGCGCGCCACGGGGAAGGCCGGTGGCTGAGCGAATTGGCGCGCAACCCGCTGATACTCGCCACCTTCAGCGGTCTGATCTGGGCGGCGCTGCGCCTGCCCCTGCCCCAGGCCGCCTCGGCGACGCTGGGTTTTCTCGGAGAGGCGGCGCTGCCCATGGGGTTGATCGCCGTGGGCGCCAGCGTGCGCCCGTTTGCCTTCGGCGCCCACAAGGGGCTCACGGTCTATCTGCTGGCGGTCAAGCTGCTCGTCCTGCCGGCGATCGCCTTCGCAGTGGCCAGCTGGCTGGGTCTGCGGGACATCTACTTCGCGGCGGCCCTGGTGCTGGCGGCACTGCCCACCGCCTCCTCGGCCTATATCCTCACCACCCAGATGGGGGGCGACGGGGAACTGGTGGCCTCCCTCATCGCCCTCAACGTGCTGGTCGCCATCCTCACCCTGCCCTGGTGGCTGACCTTGCTGCCGGGCTGAGCCCAGGGACCATTTTCGGTGGCCAGAACAGATGGCGGGCGCCAAAGTGCGAGCGGACCGCGGCGTCAGGTGAAGGCTTGTCAGGAACGGCAGGAACGAGCGGCGTGACGGAATACGGAATTGGTGCCCGGGACCGGACTCGAACCGGTACGGTGTTGCCACCGAGGGATTTTAAGTCCCTTGCGTCTACCAATTCCGCCACCCGGGCGCGCGAAGGGTCGATTGTAGCGGCGCCGGATAG
>DATFLG010000036.1:0-4899 GCA_035267985.1 Gammaproteobacteria bacterium
TTACCGGGGCAGCTACACCCACCAGGCGCTCACCGCCCAGGCCCGCAAGGTCCAGGACTATCTGGGCCGGGGCATGGACGTATATGCCTATTTCAACAACGACGAGAAGGGCTATGCGGTGCGCAATGCAGCCGCCCTGCGGCGTTATGTGGGGCGTTGATCGGATCGCGCACCGTCACTGGCCGATGACCAGCACCACCACGGCGACCAGATAGAAGAGCAGGACGAGAAAGCTCTCCAGCCCGATGTTGGCGATGCCGTGCTTTTCGCGCCGCACGAGTCCCATGAGCAGGATGCTGGTGAGCAGTATGCTCAGCGCCACCAGGAACAGGTCCAGCCTGACGATGGCCCCGTAGATCGAGCCCTTTCGATAAGCGATATCGGCCAGGCCCACGATCACGATATCGAAGGCGTTCCCGCCGAGTACGTCCCCCACGGCAAGTGTCAGGGCGCCGAGGCGCACCGCAGTGACGGCGGTGACGAGCTCCGGCAGGGAGCTGGCCAGGCCGGTGAGCAGGCTCCCCACCACCGTCTCCGACAGTCCCGTACGGATGGAGATCGAGATGCCGGCCTCGGCCAGTATCCACCCGGAAAAGCCCACGGCTACCGACGCAAGGGCGAAACGCGCCCACAGAGCCGCCACCGGCGTGGGGTCCGTGGTGGTCGGTTCACGGTGGCGCGGTGTCTCACGGGTCAGACGCGGGTGCCACATGGGCGCCTGATGGGTGCGCGAGACCAGGCGGACGCCGTACACATAGGCGACGATGAGCAGCGCGGTGGCCGGATGTACGCCCAGGATCTGAACCTGCGGGCCGGCGGCGGCCAGCAAGGGGATGGACAGCAGGGCGAGCAGGAACGCCCCCAGCATCAGGTTCGCCGCCGATGCAGCCGCGTGCTCCAGGTTGGCCTTGCGGTAGGTGATGTCCGCGACCGCCAGAAACGCCGTCTGACCCGCGATGCTACCGACGGCATTGCTCACCGCCAGGTTCGGGTGTCCCCCGGCGGCCGCCGTGACCGACGTGACGATCTCCGACAGAGAGGTGCTGGCCCCCACGAACAGGGCCCCCATGACCGCCTGACCCAGGCCGGTGCGTTCGGCAAGCCGCGTGGCGGTGCGGGTCATGAGTATGCCGAAAGCGGTGATGGCCGCCGCCGCTGCTGCAGACAGCACGGCGCTCAGCCACAGAGGCCAGCCGGGGTCCGGGGCCGAAGCCGCCGCGAGCAGCTCATTCACGGCCGGGCTCCGGACGCCGGGGGCCGGGGTTTGGCGAGGGGGTGGGCATCTGGCTGTCCCATGCCATGGCGGAACAAGGGCTACGGCTTTCATTCCAGGTTAGATCACGGCCGTCCCCCCGGGGCAAGGGAGCCGGGGGAACCGCCAGGGGAAGCTGCGGTGCGGGCTGTCTACACTGTGGGAAAGGACAGTCGGATCCCGGTCAAGGAGGCGGCAATGGCGATGCAGGCTGAGCGGATTTGGCGAGCGGTGGGTGCGGTGCTGGAGCGCGACCCGCGGGTGGACCTGCACGGTTATCCCCTGAGGATGGAAACCCGGGACGGACGCGCGGTATTGGTGGGCACGGTGCAGGATATTGCCGCGCTGCGGGTGGCAGCCGCGGCCCTGGCGGCGGCCGCGCCGGCAACCGAGGCGGCCGACGAGCTGCGTCTGGCGGTGGGGGAGCCCCTGGAGGACGGGGCGCTGCGGGACCGGGTGACGCGCAATCTGCTCAGCGAATCCGCGCTGCGCGATGCCGGCGTCCGCTTTCCGGCCAACGCCGAGGCCGGGATTCTGCGCGAGGGCGGCCCGGGCGGGAACATCGAGGTGTCGGTCAGTGGCAGCGTGGCGACCCTTTCAGGCACGGTCCGGAGCCTGACCCACAGGCGCCTGGCCGAGGTGTTGACCTGGTGGGCGGACGGATGCGGGCGCGTGGTCAACCGCCTGCAGGTCGAGCCCCCGGAAGAGGACAACAACGACGAGCTTGCCGACGCCCTTCGCCTGGTGCTGGAGCGCGATCCCCTGGTCCGGGCCGACCACTTTACCGTCCACGCCGACGACGGCGTCGTGAGGCTGATGGGGGCGGTTCCCTCCCGGGAGGAAAAGCGCCTGGCGCTGCTGGACATGTGGTACGTACCCGGCGTCCGGGATGTCGTGGACGCCGTGGAGATCCTGTAGCGGCACGCGCCGCCCGCCCCCTGGCATTCCCGGACAGAGCCCGCATTTATGAAGTAGTATAGTCAGTAGTGGGTCACGCCCGCCGCGGGCGCGGCAGCGGGACCGGAAGGCTTTCATGGGGCAGTCGATGGACAACGT
Source organism: Gammaproteobacteria bacterium (assembly GCA_035267985.1). GTDB lineage: Bacteria > Pseudomonadota > Gammaproteobacteria > DATFLG01 > DATFLG01 > DATFLG01. The sequence continues at coordinate 2,309 of DATFLG010000036.1, forward strand.
GGCATCCCGACGGGCCGGGTCCGATGAGTTGGACCTGGAGGGCTGGCTTGCGCGGGTGACGGCCGGTCTGCCCGAGCAGGAGCAGTCCCTCGTCAGGCGGGCCGCCCAGCGGGCCCGCCAGGCCCATGGCAGTCAGAAACGAGCCTCCGGGGAGCCCTACCTGCAGCATGTGCTGGCCGTCGCCGACATCCTCAATGATCTGCGCATGGACCACGAGACCCTGGCAGCCGCCCTGCTCCACGACACGGTGGAGGATACCGGACTGACTCTCGATTTCCTGCGGGAGGAATTCGGTCCGGTGGTGGCCCGGCTGGTGGACGGCGTGACCAAGATGGGCCAGATCAGCGGCTACGGACTGGTATCGCAGACCGACGCCAAGGGCCGGGAGCAGGACCGCGCCGAGAGTCTGCGCAAGCTGCTGCTGGCCATGGTGGACGACGTGCGGGTCGTACTGATCAAGCTCGCCGACCGTCTCCACAACGTACGCACCCTGCGTTACCTGGACCCGGCGCGTCAGCGACGCATCGCCCAGGAGACCCTGGACATCTATGCTCCGCTGGCCAACCGGCTGGGCATCGGCCAGATCAAATGGGAGCTTGAGGACCTCTCCCTGCGCTATCTGGAACCGGAGACCTATCGTGAGATTGCCCGACTGCTGGCCGAGCGGCGCGACGACCGGGAACGCTATATCCAGGACGTGGTGAATCGGCTGCGCTCCGAACTCCAGGCCGCAGGCGTCGAGGGGGCGGAGGTCACTGGCCGGCCCAAGCACATCTACAGCATCTGGCGCAAGATGAGCCGCAAGAACGTCGACTTCCATCAGATATTCGACGTGCGGGCGGTGCGCATCCTGGTGAACCAGGTCGCCGACTGCTACGCGGCCCTGGGCGTGGTGCACAGCCTGTGGCGCTACATTCCCAGGGAATTTGACGACTACATCGCCAACCCCAAGGACAACCTGTATCGCTCCCTGCACACCGCGGTGATGGGCCCGGAAGGCAAGACACTGGAAATTCAGATTCGCACCCTGGAGATGCATCAGCATGCCGAGCTGGGTGTGGCGGCCCATTGGCGATACAAGGAGGGGAGCAGACAGCGCTCCAGTATCGATTCGAAGATCACCTGGATGCGCCAGCTGCTGGAATGGCGGGACGAGGAGCCATCGGCCCGGGCCTTCGTTGACCGCTTCAAGTCGGAAACGGGCACCGACAGGGTGTATGTGCTGACCCCCCGCGGGGAGGTGGTCGACCTGGCCCAGGGGGCGACCCCCCTGGATTTCGCCTATGCCATTCACACCGACATCGGACATCGCTGTCGGGGGGCGAAGATCAACGGGCGTATCGTGCCGCTGACCTACGAGCTCCACAGCGGCGATCAGGTGGAAGTGCTTGCTACGCGTCAGAATGCCCCCAGCCGGGACTGGTTGAACCCGGAGCTCGGCTACTTGCGCACCCCCCGGGCGCGGGCCAAGGTTCGGCACTGGTTCAAACAACAGGACCGTGACAAGAACGTGGCTGCCGGCCGGGCTGCCCTGGACCGGGAACTGCACCGGCTCGGCATCAGCGAGCTCAGCCTGGACCGGCTGGTGCAGCGGTTCCACGCCAACAACCCGGACGATCTGCTGGCGGCGATCGGGGCGGGAGATATCACCAGCGCCCAGATTGCCGGGGCGGCCCATGAGCTGACCGCGCCGCCTGCGGAGCCGGCGGAAGAGCTCCCCCGGACCACGGGACGGCCGGCGGCCAGGGCCCGGGCGCCGGAGGGCCTGCGCATCGAGGGGGTGGGGAACCTGGTGACTCACCTGGCCCGCTGCTGCAAGCCGGTGCCCGAGGACCCGGTGGTGGGCTATGTCACCCGGGGCCGCGGAGTGACGATACACCGCAGCGACTGCCCGAACATACTGCGCCTGAGCGGCGCCGACCGCGAACGGCTGCTGGAAGTGGACTGGGGTGGCGGCGAGCGCCAGGTGTATCCCGTGGACGTGGAGGTGCAGGCCTATGACCGTCAGGGACTGCTCAGAGACATCAGCGCCATTCTGGCCAACGAGAAGGTCAATGTCATGGGCGTGAACACCGTGACCAGCAAGCACGACTACATCGCCCGCATGGACCTGAGTCTGGAAATTTCGGACATCGGTCAGCTCAGCCGGGTGCTGGGGCGTATCAGCCAGCTTCCCAACGTTCTGGAAGCGCGGCGCAGGGCGTGAGCCGGCGACGGGACGCTCCTCGGAGGACCCCATGGACAGATCCGGCAGGCATCCAAAGGGTCGGGGCTCGGCGAGCAATCCCGACTGTCGCTACGATACCCGGGGCAGCGTTGACGTGGACGATGGCTGGCCCGGGGACTGTGGCGAGCCGCCGCGACTGGCCACCACCGTGGCCGTGGATGCCTCCCGGACCGTCGTGACCCGCAACCGGTCGCCGGACGTCCCCTTCGAGCAGTCGCTCAACCCCTATCGCGGCTGCGCGCATGGATGCATCTACTGTTTCGCGCGTCCCTCCCACGCCTACCTGGGGCTGTCGCCGGGACTGGATTTCGAAAGCCGGCTGTTCGCCAAGCCCGAGGCCGCGCGGCTGCTCGATGGGGAATTG
>DATFLG010000037.1:0-11950 GCA_035267985.1 Gammaproteobacteria bacterium
CGTCCAGGTTCGCCAGGTTGTGTTCCAACAACCCGAGGATCCAGTCGCGGGCGTCACCTTCGTCAGTCACCCAGCCGGCGTGGACCGCGTACTCCAGACCCTGGGAATACGCATAGGCACCCACCGGCAGGGTGGGGCTCGCCAGCTGCAGCAGCCGCAGCAGTGGCGTGCGGTCAGGCGCTGTGGCGATGGTCGTGATGGTGGTCACCGTGGGCATGGTGGTGACGATCGTGGCCGTGGCCGCCGGCCCCGTGGCTGTCGTAGGCACCGGCTTGCGGCTCGAAGGGCGCGTGCTCGGCGAACACCCGCAGGCCCAGATGCTCCACCATGGCATCGAGCACGTGGTCGTGCAGGTAACGCACCCAGGTATCGCCGATCTGCAGGGGCACATGCCGGTTGCCCAGGTGATAACACGCCCGGGCCACCACCAGGGGATCGCGACTGAAGGCCGTGGACACCGCCTCCGGCGCCGCCTGCACCCGCACCACCGTGCCGTCGGCCGCCCGCAGGCAGTCCCCGTGTCGCAGCACCAGACCCCGTTCCAGCATCAAGCCGGCCTCGCGCCCGTCATCGAGCCGCGTGCGCAACCGGCTCTTCTGCCGATCCCCGAACGCCAGCGTCAGCGTCGCACTTGCCGCCGCCGGTTCGTCCAGCCTCTCAGTCAACGTAAGCATCGCTTTGCCTTCCCCGTACCGTCTCGTTTCGCGCACGTGCGTAGCGCTGTCATTTTTAAGAGCCACGGAATCCACGGAACCCACGGAAAATGGAATTGGAGGGAAACGAGCCGTATACCCGGCACCCTCAGGATGTCGAGCGCTCCCCATTCTCCTATGCCATTAAGGGACGAGTGCACATATCTCGGCACGATCACGGCCGAAATAGGCTCCAAATTGCATATCTCCTTTCCGTGGGTTCCGTGGATTCCGTGGCTCTCAATGGTTTTCCAATTCCGCGGCCCCCATATTTCTCAAAACAAAAAATACCGCTGCGCCAGGGGCAGCACCTTCGCCGGCGCGCAGGTGAGCAGCTCGCCGTCGGCGCGCACTTCGTAGGTCTGGGAATCGACCTCCATGTGCGGCTGGTAGTCGTTCAGAATCATGTCCCGCTTGCGCACGCTGCGGGTGCCGTGCACGGCCACCGCCCGGCGCGCCAGGCCAAGCTGTTCGGGCACGCCCGCATCCAGGGCCGCCTGGGACACGAAAGTCACGGCGGTGGCCGCCAAAGCGCTGCCGTAGGCGGCGAACATGGGGCGGTAGTGCACCGGCTGGGGCGTGGGAATGGAGGCATTGGGATCGCCCATGGGCGCCGCCACGATCAGGCCGCCCTTGACCACCACCGCCGGCTTGGCGCCGAAGAAGGCCGGCTTCCACAACACGATGTCGGCCAGCTTGCCCGCCTCGATGGAGCCCACTTCATGGGCGATGCCATGGGTGATGGCGGGGTTGATGGTGTACTTGGCCACATAGCGCCGGGCCCGCAGGTTGTCGGCCCGCGCGCTGTCCTCGGGGAGCGCGCCGCGCTGCACCTTCATCTTATGCGCGGTCTGCCAGGTGCGGGTGATGACCTCGCCCACCCGGCCCATGGCCTGGGAGTCCGACGCGATCATGGAGAACGCGCCCAGATCATGCAGGATATCCTCGGCGGCGATGGTCTCCCGGCGGATGCGGGACTCGGCGAAGGCCACGTCCTCGGCGATGTTGGGGTCCAGGTGGTGACACACCATCAGCATGTCCAGGTGCTCGTCGATGGTGTTCACGGTGTAGGGCCGGGTGGGGTTGGTGCTGGAGGGCAGCACGTTGGGCGCGCCGCAGGCCTTGATGATGTCCGGCGCATGGCCGCCGCCGGCGCCCTCGGTGTGGTAGGTATGGATGGCGCGGCCCTTGAAGGCGGCCAGGGTGTCCTCCACGAAACCCGATTCGTTCAGGGTGTCGGTGTGAATAGCCACCTGCACGTCCGTCTCTTCGGCGACCCTCAGGCAGTTGTCGATGGCCGCCGGGGTGGTGCCCCAGTCCTCGTGCAGCTTCAGGCCCATGGCACCGGCTGCCACCTGCAGGCGCAGGGCCTCGGGCAGGCTGGCGTTGCCCTTGCCGAGGAAGCCCAGGTTCATGGGCAGCCCTTCGGCGGCCTGCAGCATGCGGTGGAGGTTCCACGGCCCCGGTGTGCAGGTGGTGGCGTTGGTGCCGGTGGCGGGACCTGTGCCGCCGCCCAGCATGGTGGTCACCCCGGACATCAGCGCCTCCTCCACCTGCTGGGGACAGATGAAATGGATATGGGCGTCGATACCGCCGGCGGTGGCGATCATGCCCTCGCCGGCCAGGGCTTCGGTGCCGGGACCCACCACGATGTCCACGCCCGGCTGCACGTCGGGGTTGCCGGCCTTGCCGATGGCGGCGATGCGCCCGTCCTTGACGCCGATGTCCGCCTTGACGATGCCCCAGTGATCCAGGATGAGGGCGTTGGTGATCACCAGGTCCACCACCTCGGGCCCGGCCCGCTGGCTCTGGCCCATGCCGTCGCGGATCACCTTGCCGCCGCCGAACTTGACCTCGTCCCCGTAGCGGGTGTGATCGCGCTCCACCTCGATCACCAGCTCCGTATCCCCCAGGCGCACCCGGTCGCCCACCGTGGGCCCGTACATTTCCGCATAGGCGCTGCGACTGATCGTAGCCATCGTTTACTCCAGCGGGCCCATCACCCGGGCGTTGAATCCGTATACCTGCCGGTCGCCGGCGTAGGCCACCAGTTCCACCTCGCGGCTCTGACCGGGCTCGAACCGCACCGCGGTGCCGGCCGGGATGTTGAGCCGATATCCCCTGGCCGCATCCCGGTCGAAATCCAGGGCCGCGTTGGTCTCGAAGAAGTGGTAGTGGGAGCCCACCTGCACCGGCCGGTCGCCGGTGTTGCGCACCGCCAGACGGCGCGTGTCCCGTCCCTCGTTGAGGACAATGTCGCCGTCGTCGGTCGTCACTTCGCCGGGTATCATCGGTTGTTTCCTCCCGCGCCCATCAGTTGCCCGCGGCTTTCGGTTTGTCAGCCACAGAGGTCACAGAGCTGTTCATTTCAGACGCCCTTGTTCGCACCAGCGCATGGCTGCTGACGACTCCGCAGATACAGCAACTGACCCTCATACAAACAAGTCATTTCTCTGTGTCCTCTGTGCCCTCTGTGGCTAAAGATGTCTTTCAGACGATCGGATCATGCACGGTGACCAGCTTGGTGCCGTCGGGAAACGTCGCCTCCACCTGCACTTCGGGGACCAGCTCGGCGACCCCTTCCATGACATCGTCCCGGGTCAGCAGGGTGCGCCCGTAGTCCATCAACTCGGCCACCGTGCGGCCGTCCCGCGCCCCTTCCAGAATGGCGGCGGAAATGTAGGCCACCGCCTCGGGATAATTCAGCTTCACACCGCGAGCCTTGCGGCGCTCGGCCAGCAGGCCCGCCGTGAACAGCATCAGCTTGTCTTTCTCCCGCGGCAGCAGGTCCATACCGTTTCCCCTCAAATCAACTTGGATACTCAGGTTCGCCAGATACGCGGCGCACAGGCCGGGCAGCCGGCAAGGCCGGGGCGCAACAGCGTCCAGACCTGCTCGAAAACGGCGCGCGCCCGTTCTCCGTGATGTCCGAGGTATCGACAGACCAGCAGGTTATCCAGCAAGGTGGCGCCGAAGCGCTCGTCGCCGTCCGCGCACACCCCGTCACGCACAGCCGCCAGGAGATCGCCGTCCGCCGGGGTCGCCACCAGGGTGGCGCTCACCGGGCAACCCGCCAGCCCCCAGGGCGCGCAGGGCATGGGCCCGGCGCTGTCCACACGGGTCCGGTCCAGCAGCAGGGGCTGGCCCGCGCGCCATACCTCCAGACGCTGCACCGCCTGCCCACTGTCGAACACCTCCCCGCTGGCCGGCCGACCCAGGCACAGGATCTCCCAGCCCGCGAAGGCCGCACCGGGCTCCAGGTCCACCCGGGTGGTGGTGTCCACCCGACTGCCGGCAAAGGCAATCGTCTCCTGGGGCAGCCACTCCAGCCGCGCGCCCGCCGACACTGCCAGGTTCTGTCGCTGCACGGCCACCGGTCCGCCACTGCGGTAGAACTTGGTGGCCGCCGGCGTGGTGACCAGGGCTTCGGCGCCGGCCGCGCACTGCACCTCGACGGCCAGCTCGTCGCCACCCACCACGCCGCCCGGCGGGTGCAGCAGATACACGTGGCACACGCCGGCTTCCGGGTAGAACGGGCGCTGCACCACCAGCGGCCCGTGGTGGCGGCGGCGGGCCAGCACGGTGCGCGACCCGCGCCGTTCGAAGCCCAGGGTCAGCCAGGCCTGCCAGCCGCTCGCCGCCAGCACCGCACTCATGTCAGAGCAGCCCGACCAGCAGATAGCCGCCGAAGGCGATGGAGCTCATGCCCACCAGGCCGCGCACCGCACGCACGCCGCGCTCGCCCCAGCGGTTCAGCCAGCCGTACACCCCGCCCAGCAGGCCGCCGAACACCAGCATGGAACTGAGCACACCCAGGCTGAACACCAGCAGGTAGGCCAGACCGACCCACGGCGAGCCCATCTTCGCCAGCGGAATCAGTGCCAGCAGGGGCGCCGAGCCGGCGGTGCCATGCAGCAGTCCCACGAGCACCGCCCGGTGGCCGTGACGGTGGGCGCGTTCGTCGTGACCGGCGCGGCCGTGGTGCTGGTGCCAGTGGGCATGGCCGGGCATGCCGTCGTGGCGGTGAAAGTGCAGGTGGGCCCGCTTGCGCACCAGATCCCACAGCACCCAGGCACCGATGGCCACCAGCACCACCCCCACCAGGTGTTCGGCGGTGGCGGACAGGCGCACGGGAATGGCCATGCCCAGCAGCAGCACACCGGCGCCGATGGTCACCAGGGACAGGCCGTGACCCACCGCCCAGCGTCCGCAGAACGCCAGGCTGGTGCGCCACCCCGGGCGGGTGCTGGCGAGCCCGGTCACCGCCATGATGTGGTCGGCGTCCAGGGCATGCAGCAAACCCAGCCCGAAGGCCAGGGACAGTACAGTCGCGTTACTGTGGGCGTCCATCACGCGCCCCAGCCGCGGATGATGTTGCGGTGGACCCCCATCTTGCCGTGAGCCACCAGGGTGCCCAGCACATCCACGATGGCGCGCATGCCCATCAGGGAAGTGATGTCGGAGATGTCGTAGGGCGGCGAGACCTCCACCACCTCCATGCCGCAGATGCCTTCCTTGGCCACCTGGCCCAGCAGGTAGAGGATCTCCCGGGGCAGGAAGCCGCCGGGCTCGGGCCAGCCGGTGCCGGGCACGAAGCCGGCGTCCACGCAGTCGATGTCGAAGCTCAGGTACACCGCGTCGGTGCCCGCCCAGGCCATCTCCAGGGCGATCTCGGCCACCTTGTCCAGACCCAGCTGCTCCACGTCGTTCATGGTGATGATGGTGGTGTTGCGCTTGCGCGCCTCCTTCACCGCCTGGCGGGGCACCTGCCAGCCGCCGATGCCGATCTGCACCAGGTTCTCGGCCGGCACGTTGGGCATGTTGGTGGCATGGAACCAGGGTGTGGTGTGCATGCGCTCGTCCAGGTCCTTCTCCTGGATATCGGCGTGGCGGTCGAAGTGGATGATGCCGATCTTCTTGTCGGTCTGCTCGGCAATGCCGCGCACGGTGGCGAAGCCGATGGAATGATCCCCACCCAGGATGATGGGCAGGGCGCCGCTGGCGAACACGTGACCCACGCCGCGGGAGATCTGGTCGAAGGTCTTTTCGATGTTGGCGGGGATGGTGAAGATGTCGCCCGTGTCGCACAGGGTCATCTGCTCGCGCAGGTCCACCCCGATCTCGTAGTTGTACGGCGTGTACAGGGCCGAGATGCGCCGGATGCCCTGGGGCCCGAAGCGCGTGCCGGGCCGGTAGGTGGTACCCCCGTCGAAAGGCACGCCCACGATGGCCGCGTCATACTTGCCCACGCCGCGCACATCCTCGCAGTACGGCGCCTTCATAAAGGTGTTGATACCGGCGAAATGAGGCAGCTCGCCGCGGGAGAAGGTGGGGATGCCGCGGTCCTGGATGCTGTCGGCACCCTGCAGACCCAGCTCCAGGCCGCGCTGCTCTTCGGCCTCCCAGGCGCTCTTGGGCAGCGCGGCTTCGCGATGCATGGCCTTCCAGCCCTGCAATTGGGTCTTGTCGAAGGAAGGGTGGTGACGACGCACCGGTCCGCTCAGACGGGACGGGCCGGCACTGCGGAAACGAGTCAGTTTCATGGGGCTTCTCCTGGTCAGGAAACTCGGGTTAGTCCGGCCGGCGGGCGGCGCCGTGGGAAACGGGTGCCGCGCAGGTCGTGCGCGAGTGCCTGGGGAGCGAGCGGATGCATGATAGGGTTCCTCCTTGCGTGTTACACGGATGTCAGGGTATGAAAGGCCTTCGGATCTCCCGGGCTTTTATCCCGCCGTGTAGCCTCGCCGACGGAGGCCGACGACCCTCGGTCCAGGCGTCCGCCATGGCGGACCGGAACCCTAGTCGTCTTTAGGTGCAGGCTGTCGGCCGACGGCAGTTTCGCTGTCAGCCTCTCGTCCACAGGGGTGGGAGCAAGCATCGTGCCACGGCTTGGGGCACTGCCGTGGGTCGTCGTGGACGACCTGAATTTCGGCACGCCCGACAGGCTCTTGGACGTGTCCGCCGATACTCGCAGCGGCCGGGGGCAGTGATCGGCGCGCACAATCCGGGCGCACGGAAAGTGGGAAACGCACAGGAACGGTGCGGACAGTCGGTTACAATGCACTGGAATCGGACAAAGGGAACAACCGTAGTCAATGACCCACCGGGCGATGGGGGTCGTGGCACGCACCGGGCGTCATGGAAGCGATTGCCGGGCTTGTCCGGCAACTCGAAAACGCGTCCTGCCGCGAACGACCCCGGAGCGGCGATTCCCTGTCCCTGGGCCCGCATCGACCCGGCATAATGCAGCCGCAATCCAATCCGGTGCTCCAACAGGACGTCCCGCCACCGCGGGCAACGGCAACCAAGACCGACGGACCTCATCCCCATGCTACGCGTCACCCAGCTCGAGAACGGCGTCACTGTCGCCACCCGCACCCTGCCCCAGATGCACAGCGCCGCGGTGGGCCTGTGGCTGGTCAGCGGCAGCCGCCACCAGGCAGCGGACACCGACGGCTATGCCCACCTCATGGAGCACCTGCTGTTCAAGGGCACCGCGGAACTGGACGTCAGGGCGCTGGCCTGCCGCTTCGAGGCCATGGGCGGGCAGATCAATGCCCAGACCGGCCGCGAGCTGACCACCTTGTACGGCGTGGTGCCGGGCGACCAGGCCGGTGCCCTGACGGGCCTGTTCGTGGACATGGTGCTGCGTCCCCGCTTCGACGACCGGGATCTGGCACTGGAACGGGACGTGGTGCTGAGCGAAATGGCCCAGGTGGCCGAGAACCCCGAAGAGCGCATCGACGAGGAAGCGGTGGCCGCGGCCTGGCCCGGCCATCCCATGGGGCGGCCCATTTTGGGCAGCGCCGAGGTGCTGCGCGCGGCCACCGCCGCCAGCGCGCGGGGTTTTCTTGACGGCACTGCCACGGGGCGGCGGCTGTGGGTGGTGGCCACCGGCGCGGTGGACCATACCGAGCTCACCGAGGCGGCCCTGGAACTGGGCAACCGCCCTTCCCCTGGCGCCCCCGCCACTGCCCGCCCCGCCTTCGTGCCCGGCTCCGACAGTCGCACTGTGGCAGAGCTTGGCCAGTGCCATATGATCTGGCTGGCACCGGTACCCGGAGTTGCCGATGCCGGCAACCCCGCGCTGGAGGTCGCCGACCATATTCTGGGCGGCGGCGTGTCCTCCCGCCTGTTCCAGACCGTGCGCGAGGAGCGCGGCCTGAGCTATGGCGTGCAGTCGCACCTGGAGCAGTATTCCGACACCGGCCTTTGGTCGGTACAGACCGCCTGCGACGCCGACCGTCGGCAGGAGACCGAGGAAACGGTGGAGACGGTGCTGCAGGGATTGATCGCCGAAGGCCCCCGCCGGGATGAACTGGAAACGGCGCGCTCCCACCTGCGTGCGCGGCTGCTCACCGAAGAGGACGATCCCCAGGCCTGCATGGAGCGGCTCACCCACGATCTGATCTACCGGGGCGAGGCCCTCGCCGTGCAGGACCGGCTGGCGCGGTTGGCGGAGGTGGCCGCCGCTGACGTTCAGGACGCGCTCGCCCGGGCGTGGGCGCAGCGGCATTGTCTGGTGCTCACGCCGGCGGGCTGACCCGACGTTCGCAGTCTCACACGAGGGCCGGTCTGAGCTTCGCGAAGCTCAACATTGCCTGACGACAAAGTCCTTCCTGCTGGGTTGATGAAGACCGAAAGGTCTTCTCCAACCCCGCCGGAAAAATCTGCTCGACAACCCATGCCGGGCATCGCAACGCCCACCCCAGCCTACCGCTCCAGCACCCGCAGAAGCCTTCAACGAAAAAGGGCCGCCACGCCGGACGGCCCTTCTCCTTCAGAACAACGATGGAGACCTACGTAGACGCCTTATAAGCCAGGCGTCCGTCGGACACTCCGACTACTGGCTGTGGGACACCATGTAGGCAATGGCGTCCTTGATCTCCTGCTCCGAGCAACTGCCGCAGGTGCCCTTCGGCGGCATGCCCTTGTAGCCGCTCAGGGCGCGCTTGAGCATGGTCTCCGGGCCCTGGGCGATGCGCGGCGCCCAGTCGGACTTGTTGCCGAATTTCGGTGCACCTGCCACGCCGCTGCCGTGGCAGGCGATGCAGGTGGACTCGAAACGCTTCTTGCCCACGGCCAGGTCCACGTTCTTGAAGCCGGCCACAGTCTTGCCCCCGCTGGCCCCGCCGCTTTCGGCGTTGGCCTGTTTGCCGTTGGACGCAGCCTTCTGGCTGCCGCTGTCGCCTTCGGACTTGGAAACGCCGGGAATGCTCAGGCCGGTCTTGGTGATGACCATATATTCAATGGCGTTCTTGATCTCCTGCTCCGAGCAGTCGCCGCAGGTGCCCTTGGGAGGCATACCTTTGAATCCGTGCATGGCGTGGTTCAGCAGGGTCTTGATGCCCTTCTTGGCGCGCGGTCCCCACAAGTCCTTGTGACCCACGATGGGCGCACCGGCCGCACCGGTGGCATGACAGCTCATGCAGACGCTGTCGAAGATCTGCTTGCCGGAACGGGCGCCGCCGCCCGATGCGCTGGCCGTCTTTTCGCTCGCGCCCTGGCCACTCGCGGCAGACCCACCCCCACCACCGGCGGCGGCGGAGCTGGAAGCCACGTTCACTTTGCCAACCGGAGCAATGTTCTGTTCGACGACCTTCTGCCGCATCTGGTCGGCGCTCGCCGGCTCCTCCTGGTGCCCGAAATGATCAGCGATCAGGAAGAAGATGAACGCCAGGACCACCAGAAACGCCAGCACCCCGAAGAACGTCTGCAAAAAGGTCTTGTCTTGACTCACCACTGCCCCCTGTTGTGCTCGTTGAGATGGCCGGCCGCCGACGGCGGCCGCGCTTAACTATCTGAAACGCCGCGGGGCGGCGAAGCGCCCAAGTATACCGACAAAGCCCCGGCCCGAAAATTCGCCGCACCGGCGCTAAAGGTCTCGGGACATCGGCCGCTCACTTCGGTACGGGAGGTTGCAACCGGACGAAGCAACAGCAGGCCAACCGCGGGAGGGTTATAAAAATGCCGCGATTCATGGGGTTAGAGCCGTGATTTCGGTCCCCGCCGTCAACGAGCCCCGGCATTCGGAGCCGCCGCGCCGCACCCGGAGCGAACCGGCCGAAAAAACCCCCCGGCCCGTGCTGGCCGCCCAGGAGAGCCAGGCGTCTGCCCGGACCGCCGATGCCACTGCCCGCGAGCCCGCGGACCGCCAGCGCGGCGGCCCGGTGCCGGATCGCTCCCATCGGCCCTCAAGCGGCCGACGGCGGGACGCACAGACGGTGGCCCCGGCCGCAGACCGTGCCACCCGGCGGCTGGCCCGTGCCTACGGACGGGTTGGAACCTTGTTGGACGTGTACGCCTGAAGGAGGGCGGATTATGAAAGTCGACTCATCCCTCAGCCAGGCCGTGCTCGGCATACAGCGGGGCATGCAGAGCCTGAACAAGCATGCCGGCGAGATTGCCGATGCCCGGCAGATGAAGTCCGGCAACGCCACCGACCTGGCCCAGCCCCTGGTAGGCCTGTCCCAGGACCGGCTGCAGGTGGAAGCCTCGGCCAAGGTGGCCTCCACCACCGACAAGCTGATCGGATCCCTGTTCGACCAGAAGGCCTAACCCCCCGCCGGGGACCCCGCCCCCGGTCCGACCCGCCTCCCGCGGCGAGCCCCACCGACGGGCAAGACTGCGCTCCGCAGCACCGCAGTGGTGCACCGGCGGCGCCCGGCCGCTCCAGGGCCGGGGACCGAATCGGGCGCCCCGGCCCCCGCCACCGCATGATTTTCAATCATCTGGCGTCGATGCAACGGTGCGCCCGCGTCGCCGCACCCTCAACGGCACGCCACTTGCAACGCCTCCCCCCAGACAGCATCTAGGGTTCCGGCTCCCGGAGCGGGGAGCGGCTGGTCCGAGGGATGCAGTCCGCCCCTTCGATCGGTGCGGATACACGGCGGGACAAAAGCCCGGGAGAGAACACCGCGGACGTGTGCGAGCACGACCGGGCAGCGCTCCCCAGCCGTACCGGTCCGCACCCTCCCGCACGCAGACTTTCGATCATTGTTCAACTCGCCTGAGGGGTCTGTCATGCAGCAGTTCTTCAAACGCCACCTGAAAGTGGCCGCCCTGGTCCTGATGGGATTCACGGTCGCCTTCCTCCAGCCCGCCTCCGCCGCTGAGCGGACCCACTTCAAGCTCGCGTGGAGCATCTATGCAGGTTGGATGCCCTGGGGCTATGCCGTCGATCACGGCATCATCAAGAAGTGGGCAAAGAAATACGGCATCACCATCGATGTCACCCAGGTCAACGACTACATCCAGTCCATCAACCAGTACACCTCGGGGGACTATGACGCCTGCCTGATGACCAACATGGACGCGCTCACCATCCCGGCTGCCGCCGGCGTTGACTCCACCGCGTTCATCGTCGGTGACTTCTCCAACGGCAACGACGGCATCGTACTCAAGGGGAAGGGCAGGAAGTTCGCGGATATCAAGGGACAGCGCGTGAACATCGTGGAGCTGTCGGTATCCCAGTACCTGCTGGACCGCGCCCTGCAGATGCACCACATGAGCGAGCGGGACCTCAATCTGGTGAACACTTCCGATGCGGATATGGTGGCAGCCTACAAGGCGCCGTCCACCACAGCGGTGGTGACCTGGAAGCCCCAGCTCAGCACCATTCTCGCCTCGCCGGACGCCACGGAGGTGTTCAACTCCAGCCGGATCCCCGGCGAGATCATCGATATGGCGGTCATCAAAACGGGGGTAATGCACAAGTACCCCAGGTTTGCCAAGGCCCTCGCCGGCGCCTGGTACGAAACCATGAAGATCATGACCGGCAAGGACGCTGCCGCGAAGGCGGCCCTGACCTCCATGGCCAGGGCCACCGGCACGGACCTCGAAGGCTACAAGAGTCAGCTGGCCACCACGCGCATGTTCTACAGCTCGGCCGAGGCGGTGAAGTTCACCGCCAGTCCCAAGCTGCTCAAGACCATGGACTATGTGCGCCAGTTCTCCTTCGAGCACGGGCTGCTGGGAGAAGGGGCCCAGAGTGTCGATGCGGTGGGGATCGCGTTTCCCGGCGGCAAGGTGCTGGGTGACAGGCACAACGTGAAGCTGCGCTTCGACGACCGCTTCATGAAGATGGCGGCCGACGGCAAGCTCTGATCATGCGCCGCCTGATCAATCAGCATCCGGGACGGGGAAGCGCGCTGTTGTTCGGCGCGCTTCCCTTTGTGTTGATTCTGATGGCGTACCTGATCGGCTCTGCCATCCGGCTGCAGACCAATCCCAACGACAAGCTGCTCCCATCGGCGGCCTCC
>DATFLG010000038.1:0-4515 GCA_035267985.1 Gammaproteobacteria bacterium
CCAGCATGTAGTCATCGGCCAGGTGGTAGGCGAGGGCGGTGAATCCCCCCATGTCCTCCAGTACCGCGCGGCGTAGGGCCAGGGTCGAACCGAAGCTGAAATCCCGCGAGCCGGTGGCCGCGGCCACGAGCACCGACGGGAGGAACCACTCGTTGATGAATTGGGTGCCCAGGTAGGACCAGACCGGGCCGTGGGCGCGGCCGCGGTACAGGCAGGTGACCACGCCCACTGTAGGGTCTTCCAGGGGGGGCACGAGGCAACGCAGGTAATCGGGCCCCACCGCGATATCGCTGTCGGCGATTACCAGGCAATCGTGGCGCGCCGCGGGCAGCATGTTGGCCAGGTTGCTGACCTTGTAATTGGTGCCGATCACCCGCTCGTCGACAATGAGCCTCAGGTCGTGACGGGGGCGCTCGTCGATCAGCCGCTGTACCACCGGGATGGCCGGGTCATCCCGGTCACGTACGCCGAACAGGATCTGGTACTCGGGGTAGTCCTGGGTGCAGAAGGAACGCAGGTTCTCGTATAAGCGCGGCTCGAGGCCGCACAGGGGTTTGAGGATCGTGACGGGGGGCAAGCGGGTGGTTTGCGGCATACGCCGGCGCCGCCAGGCGCGCATCGCCCACAGGGCCCCCCCCATGTACAGCAGCGACACGGCGCAGACCAACGCGCCGACGCCCGTGCCGGCCTGCTCCAGGGCGCTCAGCATGGGGGCCTTGGGGGGCCGCGTCTGTCGCGGGCGGGCGGTGGCGGCAGGGACAGGCGGCGGTTCGCCCGGGCGGGGACCGGCGGGCCGGGGCACCGGCGAGGGGTGGGGGCAAAATCAGTCCAGATAGCGATGCTCCCGAAACCACTGATAGGCATCGCGCAGGGCCTCCTGGGCGGGCCGCGGCCGATAGCCCAGAATCCGCCCGGCCCGGTCCGAGGAGAAGAACATTGTCTTCTTCGACATACGCAGCTGGTCCACGGTGACCAGGGGGACGCCGCGCCCGCGCAGGCGGGTCCAGACCTCGCTGGCATAGGCGATGGGGTAGATCAGGGCACGGGGCAGCCGCACCCGCGGGGGGGCGTGGCCGCTGAGCGCCGCCAGACGGATGAAGATCTCCTTGAGGCTGAGGTTTTCCCCGCCGAGGATGTAGCGTTCACCGACCTGACCCTGCTGATAGGCGAGCCAATGGCCCTCGGCCACATCGTCCACGTGGACAATGTTGAGGCCCGTATCCACATAGGCGGGGGTGCGTCCGCTGGTGGCGTCGACGATCATCCGGCCCGTGGGGGTCGGCTTGATATCCCGGGGACCGACGGGGGTCGAGGGGTTGACGATGACCGCCGGCAGGCCCTCTGCGCGACTGAGCCGCATGACCGCCTGCTCGGCCATGAACTTGGAACGCTTATAGTGGCCGATCATGTCCGCCAGATTGACCGGCGTCGACTCGTCGGAGATGCCGCCATCGGGCGGTATGCCCAAGGTGGCGACGCTGCTTGTGTAGACGATACGCTCAATGCCGCTGTCCAGCGCGGTGCGCATGAGGGTCATGGTCCCGTCCACGTTGGCGCTGTACATTTCTTGAGGTCGGGGGATCCACAGGCGGTAGTCGGCGGCGACATGGAACAGGGCGCGGCAGCCTTGCAGGGCGCGTCTCAGGGATGACGGGTCGGTCAGGTCGCCGCTGACGACCTCGATGGGCAGGTCCTCCAGGTTGCGCCGGTCGCTGGCGGGCCGGACCAGGGCCCGGACCTCTTCGCCGGCGTCCAGCAGCCGGCGTAGCACCGCCGAGCCGACAAAGCCCGAAGCCCCAGTGATCAATGTGGTCATAACTGCTCCATATCGCTCAAGTCCTACGGTGTGTCCGGGGCTGCCGGGGGTGCGGGCACGTCCGGGTGCGCCTCCTTTTCCCTGACGGCAACCATGTGGCCGTGTGTTCAGTGGGCTCCGGGTCATTCAGCCCGCATCCGTCACCAAGGTCCGCTGAGAGCAAACCGGTGGCGGGCTGGGGTGAGAGGTTATCGCGCCTTGGGGGGGTATTCTACCGCCGCCGGGTCCTGTTCTGCACCCGACCCGATGGGCTATGATAAGGGATCAAGGCCAAAGTGCCATTATACAGTTGTGCCAACTCCTGTCCCCGGACCGTCGGGGCTCAGGTCGATGGAGGCGGACTTTTCAAGCCCAACCCGGGATGCCTTCGCCACCGTGTATCCGGATGAGTCATCGCCCACGGTCCGACAGGCCGGCGGGCGTGGGGCGTGGGCGCGGGTTATAATGGGCGTCAGCATTTTATCAACAGGAGCGTTCGGGAGATCCCATGAGTGCAGCGAATACGCCGGTAAAGCGGCGCCACAGTCTTGCGGTACAGGTTGCATCGGTAACCGTGGGTGGGACGGCCCCCATCGTGGTCCAGTCCATGACCAACACCGATACCGCCGATGTGGAGGCCACCACGACTCAGGTAGCGGCCCTGGCGCGGGCCGGATCGGAACTGGTACGCATCACCGTCAATACGGCGGAGGCGGCGGCGGCCGTACCTTACGTCCGGGAACGCCTGGACCGGATGGGGGTGGACGTGCCCCTGATCGGCGATTTTCACTTCAACGGCCACCGGCTGCTCACCCAGCACCCGGCATGCGCCGAGGCCCTGGCCAAATACCGGATCAACCCGGGCAACGTGGGGCGCGGCAGCAAGCGGGATGCCCAGTTCGCCACCATGATCGAGGCGGCCTGCCGTTACGACAAACCGATTCGCATCGGCGTGAACTGGGGCAGCCTGGACGCGGAGCTGTCGGCGCGTCTGATGGACGAGAACGCCAGGCGCGCCGAGCCCCGGGAATCCGGGGAGGTGTTGCGCGAGGCGATGGTGCTATCGGCGCTGCAAAGTGCGGAGCAGGCTCAGGAGCTCGGGCTCGGCCGCGACCGTATCCTGCTGTCGTGCAAGATGAGCGGGGTCCAGGACCTGATTTCCGTGTACCGGCTATTGGCGTCCCGGTGTGAGTATCCGCTGCACCTGGGCCTGACGGAGGCGGGCATGGGCAGCAAGGGCATCGTCGCCTCCACGGCTGCCCTGGCGGTACTGCTCCAGGAGGGGATCGGCGACACGATCCGCATTTCCCTCACCCCCGAACCCGGCGGTGACCGTACCCGGGAGGTGACCGTCGCCCAGGAGATCCTCCAGACCATGGGGCTGCGCGCGTTTACTCCGCTGGTCATCGCCTGCCCGGGCTGCGGGCGTACCACCAGCACCTATTTCCAGGAGCTCGCCCAGCAGATCCAGGGCTACCTGCGCGAGCAGATGCCCACGTGGCGGGAGCAGTACAGCGGCGTGGAGGACATGACGGTGGCGGTCATGGGGTGCGTGGTCAACGGCCCCGGCGAGAGCCGTCACGCCAACGTGGGGATCAGTCTGCCGGGCACGGGAGAACGGCCGGTGGCCCCGGTGTATATCGATGGGGAAAAGGATGTCACCCTGAAAGGGGGGCGGATCGCCGAAGAGTTCCAGCAGATCGTCGAGCGCTACGTGGAGGACCACTACGCAACGAAGTAGGTGCCCCCCTCTCCCCGCCGGGGAGAGGGGCAATAGATGAGCGCTCCGCGCGGCAGGCGTCCCCCATCCCTTCCGCCCTTCGCCTATCCTCATGAGCACGGCGGGCGCCCCGATCGATTCAGCTGGCCGTCACGGAATTGGATTGGCCCCCTTGGAGGCGGGCGGATCGGTTTCGTCGTCCTCGTTGTAGAAGCGGGGTGGGGGATGCCCGTCGAAGATCAGGAATTGTCGGTGCTGCAGGTAGCCCTCCCTGACGAACACGTAGGGATCGAGGGCCGCCTGGCTCACCAGGTTGATGGAGCTGCTGGATTCGGCGCGGGTGTTGATGACGCCGAGCACGCCCAAGGGTACGGTGACATAGATGTTCCCTACGTAGTAGAGCACGTTGGTGAGCGTGCTGGTGATGATGTTCGGGGTATTGCGCACCGTATCCGGGCCCAGGAACGGCAAGACCAGATAAGGCCCCTGGGGGATCTGCCATACCGCCAGCGTCTGGCCGAAGTCCTCGAAGTGGTATCCGAGCCCAATGTGGGAGGCCGGGTCGAACAGCCCGGCAAGCCCCACGGTGGAGTTCACCGCAAAGCGCCCCACGTCGCTGAACCCCAGGACGATCTTTCCCTGCAGGAACTGGTTGGCGATCACACTGGGGTAGGTGAGGTTATTGTAGAAGTTCGATACGGACTCCTGGACGGGCTTGGGCGTGATCTTGACATATTCATCCGCCACCGGCTTGAGCACGTGTTTGTCGAGGACGTCGTTGAAGGCATAGACCTTGCGGTTCACAGGCTCCAGGGGATCGCCGTAACTCACCCCCGCCGGCGTCGTGGCACAGCCGGTGCACAGCAGGGTGCACAGGAGTGCGCCGGCGAGCACGGCACGACGCAGCAGCGTGTGGGGCAACGTCATTGAAAGCACCTGAAATGACCCGTCTTATTGCCCGGTCGATGGCGACCCGTGGTAGACCATGATGCCAGTCGCC
>DATFLG010000039.1:0-7213 GCA_035267985.1 Gammaproteobacteria bacterium
CCTGCTGTCGCCGGAGGACACCCAACTCTTCTACCAGATTGCTCTGGTGGGACGCCGGGACCTGCCCCTGGCCCCGGATGCCCGGGGTGGTTTCGAGATGGTGCTGCTGCGCATGCTGGCGTTCCGGCCCGCTGCCGGACCGGCGCCGGACGAGGACGCCGCGCCCGCCAGATCCCGCCCCGCGCCGCCGAATCGACCCGAGCGGGCACCGGCATCCACTTCGGCTCCGGCGCCGGAAACCGCCGCCTCCCCCACGGCGCCCGCACAGGCTCCCCCCGCCGCCGGGGACACCTCCTGGGCCGGGCTGATCGAGATCCTGGGCCTGAAGGGCGTCGCCCGGGAACTGGCGGCCAACTGCGCGCTGCTGGAGCACGAAGACGACCGGATTCGGCTGGCGCTGGATCCGGCCTGCCGCCAGCTTCACAGCGCTACACTGGAAAAGCGCATCCAGGACGCCCTGAGCCGGCACTATGGCCGGCCGGTCCGGCTGGTGCTGGAAGTGGCGGAGTCCGCCGCGGCGTCGGCCCTGACCCCCGCCCAGGCCCAGGCCCGGGAGGTCCAGGCTCGTCAGGAGGCGGCGGTGACGGCCATCGAGAACGACGCCAACGTCAAGGCGCTGCGCGAGACATTCGATGCCCGTGTCCAGCCCGACTCCATTCGTCCCCTGGATTGAGCCGGGTCCGGCCCGGGGCACGAGGCGCGGCGGCATCCACTTACCGACATTCGCAGCGAGAGGAACACGGCAATGAAAGGCGGTATCGGCAACCTGATGAAGCAGGCCCAGCAGATGCAGGAGAATCTGCAAAAGGCCCAGGAGGAGCTGGCCAGTCTGGAGGTGACCGGCGAGTCCGGCGGCGGCATGGTGTCGGTGGTGATGACCGGCAAGCACGAAGTGCGGCGCATTACCGTCGACGACAGCCTGATGGGGGATGACAAGGACATGCTGGAGGACATGGTGGCCGCGGCGGTGAATGACGCCGTCCACAAGGTGGAAACCATGACCCAGGAGCGTTTCTCGTCCCTGACCTCCGGGATGGGCCTGCCCCCCGGGATGAAGCTTCCGTTCTGAGCGCTCCCGGCTCATGAGCAGTCAGCCGCCTGCCATCGACCGCCTGATCGAGGCCCTGCGCTGCCTGCCGGGGGTAGGGCCCAAGTCGGCCCAGCGCATGACCTACCACCTGCTCGAGCGCGACCGCAGCGGCGGCCGCCATCTGGCCCAGGCCCTGGCTGACGCCATGGAGCGGGTGGGGCACTGCCGGCAGTGCCGCACCTTCACCGAGCAGGAACTGTGCGGGGTCTGCGCCAGCGAGCGCCGGGACCGCTCCGTGCTGTGTGTGGTGGAGACCCCGGCCGACGTGCTGGCCGTGGAGCAGGCCACCGGTTACCGGGGGCTGTACTTCGTGCTGATGGGCCACCTCTCGCCCCTGGACGGGGTGGGACCGCAGGAGCTGGGGCTGGACCGGCTGATCGAGCGCCTGGATGCCGGCGAGGTGGCGGAGGTGATCGTGGCCACCAATCCCACGGTGGAAGGCGAGGCCACCGCCCACTATATCGGCGAGCTGGCCCGGGAGCGGGGGGTGCGGGCCACCCGCCTGGCCCATGGTGTGCCCCTGGGCGGGGAGCTAGAATATATTGACGGAGGGACCCTGTCCCACGCCTTCTCCGGTCGGCGTGAGCTGTAGGTTGCCGGGCCCGCCAGCCGGGCGGCCTGTTGAGGGAACACGGTCATGGACATCACCCGCCTGCCTTACCGGCCCCGGTTGCCCGCCGGGGAGCCGCGGCCGCGGCCGCCCCGGGCGGCGTCGGTCCGCCGGGATCTGGCCGTGCGGACACCGACGGCGCCGGTGGAATCCGCCGTCCAGGGCGAGTTGCTGCCCCATGACGCCACCTACAGCCGGTCCGGTCCGCCTGCCCCCCGGGTGCAGGTCTATCCCGGCCACACGGGGGCCGCGGGCCAGGGTTTCAGTCCGGGGGGCCGGCAGGCGGTGGCCGCCTATCTGGACAATGCCCGCCTGGGCACGCCGGGGGATGGGCGGGTGAGCGGGCACGCCATCGACTTTTTCGTGTGACCCCGGCGGCGCGTCCCGTCGGCAAACCCACGCTGGAAAATCAAGGGGAGCCAGATGACGGACTGTCTGTTCTGCAAGATGGTCAACCGCGAGATCGAGCCTGACGTCGTCTATGAGGACGAGCAGGTGCTCGCGTTCCGGGACATCAATCCCCAGGCCCCCGTCCATGTGCTCATCGTTCCCAAGCAGCATATCGCCACCCTCAACGACCTGCACAATGAGCATGCCCCCCTGGTGGGCCAGATGTTCCTCGCGGCCCAGAAGGTGGCCGAGGCCGAAAACATCCATCAGCGGGGCTACCGCACCGTCATGAACTGCAACCGCGAGGCGGGCCAGTCCGTATTCCACGTGCATCTGCACCTGCTGGGCGGGCGTCCCATGGAATGGCCGCCGGGCTGAGCGCCCCGGCAACGGACAGCACCGCTTTCCCGCCTGCCTTACGTCCGGTTCGGCTTTCCGCGGCGCACGGGAAGCCAGGGTGTCCACGCCGGTCCGGCTCGCAACAGACGGTCGATCAAGCGGTGGCCTCCAGTTCCGCCCGCAGCCTGCGGTAGCTGGCCAGCCGCCGCAGGCTGATCTGTCCGCGTTCGGCGGCGCCGGCCACGGCGCAGCCCGGCTCATTGAGATGCCGGCAGTTGTGAAAGCGGCATTCGCCGGTCCACGGCGCCAGCTCGGGAAAGCCGCCGAGCAGTTCTTCGGCGCTGACCGGGGCCGGATGGAAGTCCCGTACCCCCGGCGAGTCGATGAGGTCGCCGCCCCCCGGCAGGTGGTAGAGGGTGGTCGCGCTGGTGGTGTGCGTTCCCAGTCCCGTCGCCGAGAGTTGACCGATCCGTATTTCCCTTCCGGGCAGAAGCGCGCCCACCAGGGAGGACTTGCCGACGCCGGACTGCCCCACCAGAATGCTGGTGCGCCCGCGCAGCTGGTCGCCCAGCGCTTCCAGGGTTAGGGGGTCATGTCGGCTGGTGAGCAGCACCGGATAGCCGATGGCGCTGAACTCGGCCAGGCGCTGGCGCGGCCCCCGGCCGGCGCCGGCATCGGCCAGATCCCATTTGTTCAGGACGATGAGGGCGCGCGCACCCATCCGCGCGGCGGCCACCAGATACCGGTCCACCAGCGCTTCCTGCAGCGCGGGTTCCAGGGCGGTGACGATGACCATCTGGTCCACGTTGGCGGCCAGCGCCCGGGTGCGGCCCCGGGCGTCGGGGCGGGTGAGGACGCTGGTGCGGGGCTGGTGGCCCACGATCACGCCCCGCCCGTCCGCCACGGCCTGCCAGTGGACCCTGTCGCCGCAGACCACCCTGCCGGCGCTGCGCCGCACCGAGCACAGGCACAGCTCGCCGGTCGGCTCCTCCACCACCACTGAATGGCCGTGATGGGTAATGGCAAGTCCGGGGCGTCCCCGGGGCGGGTTCACCATCCGGTCACGGGAATGGGCAGAGGGCTGTCAAAGCAGCGGCTCCGGCGGCCTAGCGCCCGCCGTCGAGCAGGGCGTCCACCTTGGCGGCGCAGATGAAATCGTTCTCGGACAGTCCGCCGATGGCGTGGGTGCTGTAGCGCACGTGACAGCGGTTATAGCCCACTTCCAGATCGGGATGGTGATCCTCCTGGTTGGCGATCCACGCCACCGCGTTCACGAATGCCATCGTGTGGTAGTAGTTCTTGAACTTGAAGGTGCGGCTGATTTCCCTGCCGTCCTCGCTCACGGCCCATCCCTCGCCCAGTTCGCGCAGCAGGGCGCCGGCCTGCTCGGCGCTCAGGGGGGATGTTCCTCCTTCACACGGCTTGCAGTGCTTCTCGGTCAGGTCGTCGCTGCTCATGGCGCTCACTTGAAGTGGTAGAAGGTCTGATTCAGATAGCTGGCCACGTCGTTGATCTTCTTCTCCGACCAGTTGAGGCTCTGAGCCTGCTGGCAGCGGTGAAGCTGCTTCTTGAGGCCCGCCAGGCTGGTGATGTGCAGCGGATTGTTCTTGTACACCTCGTCGCCGTGGCATTTCATGCAGTGGGTCTGGACCAGGGCCTTGCCGGCCTGCGGGTCCGCCGGTTTGTCCGCAGCCCGGGCCATGCCGACGCTGCCCAGCATGCCGGCGAGCAGCGCATAGATCAGAATATGGGTTCTCATGGGGATACCTCCCTGGACGTGGGGCGGTGTATGCCGGAAAGATGGGCGACGCGCACCGGTGCCGGGGGGTGCGAGTCGTGGAAGGCGGAGTAGAGCGGATCGGGTGTCAGGGTGCTGGCATTCTCCCGGTAGAGCTTGACCAGGGCCCGCACCAGGTCGGCGGAATCGGCCTGGGTGGCCGCGTAGCTGTCCGCTTCGAATTCGTGCTTTCGCGACAGCCAGCTGAACACGGGCTGCAGCACGATCGTGAACGTTGGCGCCGTGAGCATGAACAGCAGCAGTGCCATGTAGGTGGACGAGTGATCCACGCCGAGGCCCGTATAGAACCAGGTCTGCTGCATGAGCCAGGCGAGCACCAGCAGGCCGACCAGGCTGAACCCCCCCAGGGAGAGCATGCGCTTGTGGATGTGCTTGAGCCGGAAATGGCCCAGTTCATGGGCCAGCACCGCTTCGATTTCCGGAGGATCCAGGCTCTTGAGCAGCGTGTCGAAGAACACGATGCGCTTGTTGTTCCCCAGACCGGTGAAATAGGCGTTGCCGTGTCCCGAACGGCGTGAGCCGTCCACCACATAGATGCCCTGGCTGCGAAAGCCGCACTTGTGCAGCAGGGCGCGGATGCGCGATTCCAATGCCTCGTCCTGCAGGGGCGTGAAGCGGTTGAACAGGGGCGCAATGAATGCCGGATAAGCCCACATCATCAGGAGGGTGAATCCCATCCACACCGCCCACACGTACAGCCACCACAGGGCGCCGGCACCGGCCATCAGCCACAGCACCAGCCAGGCCAGCGGCGCCCCGATCAGCACCATCAACAGGCCCCCCTTGAGGGTGTCGGCAATGAAGGTGCCTGGCGTGGTGCGGTTGAAGCCGAAGCGTGTCTCCAGCACGAAGGTGTGATAGATGGACACCGGCAGGTCCAGGGCGCCCATGATCAGCAGCGCGCTCACCATGACGGCCACGCCGGTGGACAGCGGTCCCAGCGCCATCTGACGCCACAGATCATCGAGCAGATTCAGCCCGCCGCCCAGGGTCCACAGCAGCAGCAGGACGACGCCGTAGCCCAGCTCGATCATCCCCAGACGGGTGCGGGCCACGGAATAGTCGGCTGCCTTCTGGTGGGCAGCCAGGGGAATGGTGTTCCGGAATGCTTCCGGCACCTGGTTGCGGCGCGCGCTGATATGCCGCACCTGGCGCGATGCCAGCCACAGCTGCAGCAGCGCTGACAGCGCCACCATGACAAGAAAAAACGCGGTGAATGCATTCATCGGCAGGCCGGGCCCCGCTTGGTTCACGAAATCAATGTAGCGTTTGGTACAATTGTACACAACCACCGTCGGCGCAGGGGGATTGCATGGCGCAGAACGCCAACAACCTGATTTGGATAGACCTGGAGATGACCGGTCTCGATACCAATTCGGACTACATCATCGAGGTCGCGACCATCGTGACCGATGGGAATCTCAACATCATTGAGGAGGGGCCTGTGCTGGCGGTGCACCAGCATGACGAGGTGCTGGACGCGATGGACGACTGGAACACCACCCAGCATTCGCGTTCCGGTCTGATCGAGAGGGTCAGATCCAGTCCGCTGGACGAGCAGGACGCCGAACGCATCACGCTGGAATTCCTCGAGCGCCACGTGCCGCCCAACGCCTCCCCCATGTGCGGCAACAGTATCTGCCAGGACCGGCGATTCCTGGCGCGGTGCATGCCCGATCTGGAGCGGTATTTTCACTATCGTCATCTGGACGTGAGCACCATCAAGGAGCTGGTCAAGCGCTGGGCGCCGGACCTGGGCCTGGAATTCCAGAAAAACCCCGCCCATCTGGCGCTGGAGGACGTGCGGGATTCCATCCGCGAGCTCCAGTTCTACCGCGAACGCTTCTTCAAGCTGCCGTCCTGAAGCGGCCATGGCCCGCGGGCCCCGGGACGCCGCCGGAGGCGGCGGTACGGGCGGCTTGACCTGGGTCAATGTGCCCGGGCCGGGGCGGGCATCATACTGGCCGCCACCTATCAGGCGGAGGTGTTCAGGACGTGGATCAGGTGAGTCTGGCCATGGCGGGCATTATGGGGATGCTGCTGGCAGTCACGGCCGGCGGCCTGATCCGCGGCATCGCCGCGAACCTGAGCCAGGGTCAGCAGGTGCGCCGGGACCTGGGCGAGCGCCTGGGCCGGCTGCCCCTCGTGCGTGTGCTGCGCCTGCGGGGCGCCGATCCGACGGGGTATCTGCACCAGCGCCCGGTCCACGAAATCGAACGGCAGCTGCGGGTCTGCGCCGGCTGCAGCGCCGTGCACCGGTGCGAGCGCGCCCTGCGCCAGGGTGCCGCAGCCGACGAGTTCCGCTTCTGCCCCAACTACCGCGCCCTGACCTCGCCGGACTGAACCGTTTCCCTCCTTTGCGGCCTTTGCCGCAAGCCCCTGCAGCCGCCATGACCCTCCTGGCGGCTTTTTTTTCGCATGCACTCCCATGCGCACAAATACCGTATATGGATTATGGGAATGGCCGTCCGCGAAAGGGACAGGCACGGAACGTGCGGAAAGCACGGACAAGTCGTATTCGTAGTAGTCGTAGCCCGGATTAGCGCCAGCGTAATCCGGGGAAAATCAGGAGCCGCGGAATCCACCGAGTCCACCGAAGGGATAAATTAAAGGCGCCTCGAGAAACACGGACAAGTCGTCGCCCGGGTGAGCGCCAGCGTAATCCGGGGAAAGTAAAGAGCCGCGGAACCCACGAAAGAGATCAACAATGCGCTACGCAAAGACGCGAGCGAGGCCGGGGCCGCAACTCGGAATGCCTCAAGCCGCACGGTCGCGCAGGGTGGCCCCGGCGCGGGCGTCATGTGCTCATCGCTCCACCGGCGCCTCCGGGCGGTTGCCCCAGTCCGACCACGAGCCGGGATAGCCCTTCACGCGGGGATAGCCCAGGGACCTGAGGACGATATAGGTATGGGCGCTGCGGTGATGGGTCTGGCAATAGGTGATCACCTCCCGGTCCGGGGTGATGCCCAGGGTCTCCAGTTCCCGG
>DATFLG010000040.1:0-2055 GCA_035267985.1 Gammaproteobacteria bacterium
TGATCCTGGGCCTGTCTCCTGTCAGCGGCGGGCGCCTGGAGGTATTCGGCCGGAGCATGCCCGAGGAGGGGCGGCAAGTGCGGGCCCGCCTGGGGGTGGTGCCCCAGGGAGACAATCTGGACCCGGACTTCACCGTCGCCGAAAACCTGGCGGTCTACGGGTCCTACTTCGGTCTGTCCCGGGCGACCCTCCAGGGCCGCATCGGTGAGCTGCTGGACTTCGTCGAGCTGGGCGACCGGGCCCATTCCCGCACCGAGGCCCTGTCCGGCGGCATGAAACGCCGTCTCACCATTGCCCGGGCGCTGATCAACGACCCGGAAGTGGTCGTGCTGGACGAGCCCACCACCGGTCTGGACCCCCAGGTCCGCCACATGATCTGGCAGCGCCTGCGCGCCCTGATCCGTCAGGGCAAGACGCTGCTGCTCACCACCCATTACATGGAGGAAGCCGAACGGCTGTGCGACGAGCTGGTGGTTATGGACCAGGGCCGGATCATGGATCACGGCTCGCCGGCGGAGCTGGTGGCCCGCCACGTGGAGCCCCAGGTGCTGGAGATCCGCGCCGAGCCGGAACAGGTGGGCGCGCTGGTCAGCCCGGATGCGGGCTGTCGCGTGGAGACCGTGGGCGACACGGTGTACTGCTATACCCACGACGCCCGTCCCCTCATGGAACGGCTCCAGGATGCCGGCACCCTGATCTACCTGCACCGCCCGGCGAACCTGGAGGACGTGTTCCTCAAGCTCACCGGCCATGAGTTGAGGGACTGACCGTGGCGGACCTGCGACTGCCCCGGCTGCGGCCCCAGGCGATCACCGTCTGGCGGCGCAACGTGCTGGTCTGGCGCAAGCTCATCGGGCCGGCCCTGGTGATGAACTTCGGCGAACCGGTGCTCTATCTGCTGGGCCTGGGCTACGGGCTGGGCTTTTTCATCGGCAACATGTCCGGCATGCCCTACCTCACCTTCCTGGCCTCGGGCATCCTGGCCTCCTCGGCCATGACCACGTCCACGTTCGAGGGCATGTACTCGGTGTACACACGCATGGTGCCTCAGAAAACCTATGACGCCATCCTGACCACGCCCGTGGATCTGGACGACATCCTGGCGGGGGAGATTCTGTGGTGTGGCACCAAGAGCCTGATCAGCGGCCTGGCCATTCTCCTGGTGGCCGCGGTGCTGGGGGCAGTGGTGAGCTGGGAGGCCCTGCTGGCCCTGCCGGTGATCTTCCTGACGGGCCTGTGCTTCGCGGGACCGGCGGTGGTGATGAGCGCCCTGTCACCGGGGTATGACTTCTTCAACTACTATTTCGCCCTGGGGGTCACCCCCATGTTCATGCTCTGCGGAGTGTTCTATCCCATCGAAACCCTGCCCGCGGGCGTGCAGAACTTCGTGCAGATCCTCCCTCTGACCCATGCGGTGGCGCTGACCCGCCCCCTGGTGGCGGGCGGCGCCGTCCATCATGCCAGCGTGCATCTGCTGGTGCTCGCGGGGTATGCCCTGGCCAGCTACTATCTCGCCGTGGTGCTGGCGCGCCGGCGCCTGCTGGTATGAACGCCCGCCGGCCCCCGGCGATTCGCGCAGGCCGTCATTCATCTGCAACAACTCCCTGCTAGCGTCGGCTCCCACAGACTTCGACAGGGAGATGGACGATGGCTTCCGGACTGACCGCCGCCCTGATGGGCACCCGCAAGGCCCCCCGACTGTTCGAGCATACCCGACGGATACTGCACGTCACCGATCACGCCAATCTGTCCACGGTGGACGGACGGTACATCGACAGCCTCACCAAGGCGCTGCTGCCCCATGGGGTGGAGTCCCACCTGGCTTATGGCCAGCGCCAGGGCGCACTCCCCGACGGCCTGTCGTCCCATGTCCGGCTGCAGGCTCTGAGCAGCGAGGGGGCGCTCGCCGACGCGCAGGCCGGGCAGCTGCGGGACACGGTAGAGGCCCTGGACCCCGACCTGGTCTGTGTCCACCGGGTGCACGACGCCAGTGTGATCCGTGCCCTGGACGGCCCCCGGCGCGAGCGGGTGCTGCTGTGGCATATCCACGATCAC
>DATFLG010000041.1:0-6103 GCA_035267985.1 Gammaproteobacteria bacterium
TGCATCCGCTCCACCTGGAACGACAACGGGTACAACACCATCAGCGGCACGTCCATGGCCGCGCCCCACGTGACGGGTGCTGCCGCCCTGTACCTTTCGGAGAACCCCGGCACCAGTCCGGCCGGCGTGAAGGCGGCCCTGGAGGCAGCCGGCAACTACAACTGGAACGCGTCGGATGATCCGGATGGCATCAAGGAGCCGCTGCTGGATGTGAGCGGCTTCTAGGGAGCCTCCATCCACGCCGCTGAAGCGGCGCCCAGGTCGTTGCAGAGGCGCCGCGGGAAAAAGGGCGCCGGGGAAAGAGGGTTGGAGTCGATTGCGCACCTGGCCTGCAGAGCATGCGTCCCGCCTGATCGATTCCGTGCCCTTCTCCCCGCGGCCCGTGCGGAGCTTCCCGGTCGTGGGAACGGGCCGACCCCCGATCCGTTCCTTGTCCGGCGTCCGTCAGGGCGCGGCTTCCTCCGCCTCGCTGGTCATCTGGGCGAGATAGTCGCTGCTGGTCTCGGCGGGCACGCCGGTGGCCACGGCCAGCGCCATGATCAGCACGCTGAACACGGCGCTGAGCAGCATGTCCATTCCGAAGCCCAGGGTCCCGTTGCCCCCCAGCACGGGCGGTCCGTAGTACAGCAGCAGCCACAGTCCTCCGAAATAGGGAAACACCCACGCGATCTGGGGCCAGCCGAACGGGCCGCGCG
Source organism: Gammaproteobacteria bacterium (assembly GCA_035267985.1). Taxonomy (GTDB): domain Bacteria; phylum Pseudomonadota; class Gammaproteobacteria; order DATFLG01; family DATFLG01; genus DATFLG01. The sequence goes on from DATFLG010000041.1 coordinate 696, forward strand.
GGCCGCGCTTGAACAGGTAGTGGTAGGCGGTGTAAGTGACGAACATCAGTGCGATCATTCCGAACAGCACGTTCGCCGTCTTGAAGCCTGTCCACAGGATGATCCAGTTGGAAATGACAAAGGCCGCCGGCGCCACCAGCCAGGCCCACCCGAGCCGGAAAGCCCGGGGCGCGTCGGGCACCGTGCGGCGCAGGTGCAGCAGCACGATGGGCCCGAGGCCGTAGGACAGCACCGTCACCGACGAGATGTAGCTCACCAGCTTCTGCCAGGAAGGGAAGGGGAAGAAGAAGATGGCGCCTGCGACGAAGGTGACGATCAGTGCCCGCAGGGGCACGCCCCGGGCATTTACCTCGGCAAGGGAGCGGGGCAGGGTGTGCATCTCGCCCCCCGCCATGGTGATGCGGGAGCTGGCAGTGGAGTAGATGAACCCGGTCCCGGTGGGTGAGGCGATGGCGTCGGCGTACAGCACGATGGCCCACCAGGTCGCCCCCACGCTGACACTCAGGGCCGCCAGGGGTCCCGAGACCCCCTCGAAGTGCAGGGTGCGCCAGTCGTTGCCGATGTCGGCTGGATTCAGGGCCAGCAGGAAGGCGAACTGAAGCCCGATATAGATGACCGCGGCGATCACCACCGAGCCGATCACCGCGAGGGGAATGTTGCGGGCCGGGTTATCGGTCTCGCCCGCCAGGTCGATGGCCTGGCGAAAGCCGAGGAAGCTGAAGATGACCCCGGCGCTGGCGACAGCGGTGAAGATGCCCGAGATCTCGTAGTGCCCGGCCGCCGCATGCAGGTTCTCGGGATGGTGGGAATAGGCCAGCAGTACCACCACTGTGAGCACGGGGACGGCGATCTTCCACCAGGTCACGGCGCTGTTGATCCACAGCACCCAGCGTATGGCCAGCAGGTTCAGGGTCACGATGAGCGCCAGGAAGACGATGGCGACCACGAAGCCCAGGTGGGTGAGCAGTCCGGTCTGGGGCTGCACCATTCCGGGCAGATAGTTGTTGGTGTAGGTCAGCACCGCCATCACCTCCACCGGCGCGATGGAGACATAGCCCAGGAACAGGATCCAGCCCCAGATTCGGCCCAGAAGATCGCCGTGGCTGAGATGGCTGAGGTGCACCAGGGCGCCGCTCTTGGGCAGCAGGGTGACCAGCTCGGAATAGACCAGGGCCAGCAGAAGCACGGCCACCGCGCCGATGACCCATGACCAGATGCTCAGGGGGCCGGCCAGCTTGGCGGCGTGCAGGGCCCCGAACAGCCAGCCCGAACCGATCATCCCGCCGAGGCTGGCGTACAGCAGACCGATGGGCCCGGCTTCTTTGCGCAGTTTATGCCTGGTCATGGGCGCTTTCCCCCCTGTGTCGTCGAAACGAGGTCAGCAGTGGCTCGAGTCGTCATCGACCCCGGGATGTCCCCGGACAACCCGGGAACAGACCGCGTCCGGGTCCTTGCGGGCGAGTCCGTCCGCTCCGAGGCGGGGCCGGGCCATGATGAACGGTCCGGCGCCACGGGTAGTGCGTTTTCCCTGATTTCCCCTGATCGAATCAACCGGACCGCGTTGTTGTGTGTGGTCCGCTTCCCGCCGCGGGGCTGCCACCCCGATGGGCCGTCCAAAGGCATCCGGTCGTATCCGGGCGAACTCGGCGCGCGCCAGTATAACCGACGGCTGGCGTCAAACCCAGGTGGGCACCCGTGTTCCGGCGGGCGTCAGGCGCGTTTGTCACTCGCTGCTGGCTTGAGCCGAGCCGCCAGGTTCTTCAGCCGCCGTCCACGACCAGGCGAGTCCGGCTGATGCGATCTGGACGCTGCCTCCAAGCAGCATGGCGAGCTGCAGACCGTAGGCGCCGCTACCGGCTAGCGCGTAGACGGTCCCCAACACCGCGACACCGCACGTGGCGCCCGCCATGCGCGCCACATTGATCAGTGCGGCGGCGGTACCGGACCGTGGAGCGGCGACCGCGCCCACGGCCATGTTGGTCAAAGGTGCTGTCGCCATACCCATCCCGACGCCCGTCACCACCAGCGCGGCTTCGGCGGGACCCAAGAGAACGCTGCGTGCTGCGCCGCTCAACAGGATCAGCCCGCACCCGATGGTCGCGACGCCTCCGATGCTCATCACACGGCTTCCGAGCCGTGGGACGAGTGCGCCGGATAAGGACGACACCACCACGAACACCAGGGCCATAGGAGTGAGCGCCAGGCCCGCACCTGCCGGCCCCACCAGCCCGTCGGTCTGCCATGTCAGGGGTTCCAGAAATAGAACGTCGTACATCCCAAACGTCATTCCGGCCGTGGCTGTCATGGCTGCCCGAAAATCGCCGGCCCGGAACATGTCCAGAGGGACCAGCGCTGCGTCGCCGCGTCTGGCTTCCAGGCGCGCGAACAGCGCCAGGGCCAGGGCGGCGCCGGCGAGGGCCACGGTCGCGAGGGCGGGTGCGCCGCGGGCGTCGATCGCAGCCAGAGTCAGCGCCCCAAGGAAGACGGCGCCGAGAATCTGGCCGGCCCCGTCGAAATGCCTGCCGCGGGCGTCGGCCGACTCCGGGACAAACAGTGGCGACAGCGCTAGTGCGAGCAGGCCCAGTGGCAGAGCAAGCAGGAAGACGCTGCGCCAGCCGAAGGCGGCGATCAGCCACCCGCCCAGCGCGGGACCGACGACAAAGGCCAGCCCGTTACAGCCAGCCCAGATGCCAAGCGCCTTGCCCCGCTCGGCCGGATCGGGCCAACCCACCCGGATGGCGGCCAGTGATGCAGGCAGGAGCAGCGCCGCTCCCAGCCCGGCCAGGGCGCGGGACGCCACGAGGACAGGTATGTCCGGAGCGAGGGCGCACAGGGCCGACGCCGTGGTGAACACGGCGGCGCCCGCCATGAACAGGCGACGGCGTCCGTAAAGGTCTGCAAGCAGCCCGCCGGTGAGCAGGGCAGCGGCGTAGACCAGGTTATAGCCGTCCACAACCCATTGCAGTGCCCCGACGCCGGCGTGGAGGTCCCGCCCGATGGATCGGACTCCCAGGCTCATTACCGAAGTGTCTACCTGGGCGATCAGCACGGCCATGCACAGGGTCGCCAGGGCGAGCCGCGGGCGTGAGGGGTGGACGTCGGGGGGGCGAGTAATGTGGGACATGGAGAACGTCTCGTAAGCGAGGATCGGGTGGAAGCACCCTAACAGCGCTCAAAGGGCCGGTGCTTCGGTGCAGAGCGAAGCATGCCGGCCGCCGGCTGGATTATCATGGGAGTAACCGGGAGGTGCCCTATGTCAGACGCGCTGGACTTTTCCACGGTGGCCGGGCTGATTGCCGACCCGACGCGCTCGGCCATGGTTGCCGTACTGTTCGACGGACGGGCCCTACCGGCCGGCGAGCTGGCGTATGCGGCGGGTGTGACGCCCCAGACCGCGAGCGCCCACCTGTCAAAACTGCTGAACGGCGGCATCCTTGCTGTGGAGCGTGAGGGCCGGCATCGCTATTACCGCCTGGCTGGCCCGGAGGTGGCTGAGGCCCTGGAGCAGCTTTCCGTCATTGGAGGCAAGATCCCCGCCCGGCTCAAGCCGCTCAGCCCCGAGGCCCGGCACCTGCGTTTCGCCCGCCGGTGCTACAACCATATGGCGGGGCAGCTCGCGGTAGCGGTGACGCGCGGCCTGCTGGAACGGGGATTCATTGCTCCCCTGCCGGATAAGCGCTTCGAGCTGACTGTTACCGGTGCCCACTCGTTCGAGGGCATCGGTCTTGATACCCGGTCGCTGCGGCCTACCCGGCGGGGCGTGGCCCGCCAGTGCCTGGACTGGACGGAACGGGATCACCACCTGGCCGGGCCCCTGGGCGCGGCGTTGCTTGAGGTGTTCTGCGCGAATGACTGGTTGCGGCGGTCCAAGAGCTCGCGTGCCCTGCGTCTGACCCCTGCTGGAAGACTTCAACTCAGACGTTGGCTGGGGCTGGAGATCTGACGGCCATGCAACGGGGCAGGCAGCTCCTCGGCGGCCGTCGCCCAGGGGCCGCCCGCCGCCGATACCCCGGGGCCGCACCCCTCCCCCTGCGGGCAGCGGCCCGGTTGCATGGTTTTACCCAACTTTACGCTTCGTCCGGCTGTGGGTCCTGCAGGTGCGTATACACTTTCGGGTAGCGGCAGGAAGGCCGGTGTGGGCGTGGGCGAGCCCGCTGCGGTATGGCTTGCCGCCTGTCCCGCCGCACGCAAGTCTTTTTTGGGCGGCTGCGAATGACGGCAGGTGGGTTATGAGAAGGGTGCGACTTGTGGGAATCCTGATCCTGGCAGCGGCCGCGGGCAGCGGCCGCGGGCAGCGGCCTGGGGGGCTGTGTGGCCTATACGAATCACGGGCCGCCGACCTACACCGCTTCCGGGTACTACTACGATTACTATTATTACCCTTACACCAGCGTCTATTTCCATATCTCCACGGGTGAGTACTACTACCGGACCGATGGGTCCTGGCACCGCTCGCGCACGCTGCCCAGGAACATCTACATCGATCCCAGGGACCGGGTGAAGCTGCGCATCAGCGACCCCAAGCCCTATGCTCACAACAGTGAGCGCCGGGCGCAGCACCGCGTTCCCAGCTACCATTATCAGCCGAATCCGGTGCGCAACCGACAGGAACGCCAGCACAACGTGCGTCGCCATGAGGAGTACCGGAGGAGCTACGGGCGCTGAAAGACCGACGGGCCCGGCGTCGCGGCGCCGTGCGGGACTCCGCTCTGTCGGGTCCCCGAGGCGAACCGTCCCCGGGCGGGGACCACGCCGGCGCGCCGGGGGCTCTGACGGCTCCCGGGGGGCGTGGCTGGAGGTCTCGGCGCCGTTCGATCGGACCGACACCGGCCCGGCCGGTGTCAGCTGTTTGCGAGCGCCGCGGGCGCCCTGCCCGGATTCACGTCCCCATCAAATGACCGCAGGGTCGTCGGCGATGAAGACGCGCGTGGGGAAATCTCTTTGACGGAAAGCCATGGTGCAGCCGACCACCCGGGGCGCTCTTTGGGGGTCGAACGCACTGGCGGACGGCCGTGAGGCGCCCGTGCAACCGGCGTTTCCGTCCGCAAAGCCCACTCTTATGAAAATTTAAGAAATACAGGCGGCTGCGACTGCAGTCGTGGGCGATGAAAGTGTATTGACATGGCTGCGGCCCGCCCATATCGTCCATTAACTCACGAAGATTTGACATTGCGCAGGCGCCGGCGTCATCGCCCCCTCGAAGCGGCCACCCGCCGGGAAGGCGGCTGGGGCACAGGCTCCAGGGGCCGGTCAATCGGCCCTCAAGCAGAAGAACGAACAGGGAGATTCCTTCATGAATGTGCGCGCCACCCTTGCACTCTGGTGCCTGATCGCCACGCCTGCCGGTGCGGCCGTCTATACCTTCACCGACGAGGCGGCCTACCTGGGGCGGTTGTCCGCGCTGGGTT
>DATFLG010000042.1:0-3889 GCA_035267985.1 Gammaproteobacteria bacterium
GAGCACCATCTGCGCCAGCCCGGTGAGACAACAGTACCGGGAACCGGCCATCCAATTGTCGCCATAAGTGCCCGCCAGCCAGCCGTCGGCCCGCTGAACCCGGGCGAGCGCGGTGGCCGCGCGCCGGGCGGCGTCCAGCAGTGGCCCATCCTCCAGCAGGGCGCCCCCTTCCAGCAGCCCGCGAATGGCATAGGCGATGGTATGGGTAAACGGGGTATGCCCCTCCCGGAAGGCATTGGCGGCGAACCAGCCGGAAGGCGTCTGCCGGGTGAGCGCCCAGCGAAGGTTGCGCTCACCCGCACGCTGAAGACTGTCCTCCCCGCTGAGGAGGCCGGCCCGCAGCAGCCCCCATGCAGCCCGGGTATTGTAGGTATGGGGAACGTCATTGTGCACGTTGCGCTGCCAGCACCCGTCCGGGTCCTGGCAGCGGGCCATCCAGTGCCCCGCCTTGACCGCCGATTCCAGGCAGTCCCCGCGTCCCCGATCCACGAAGCCGGCGACCATGCCATGGATGATCTGCCCCGTGTTGAAAATCACCGGCCGGCTGCCCGGTTCGCCGAAATGTCCGGGGAACGAGCCATCGGCATTCTGGATGGACAATTCCCAGTCGATGATGCGCAGGGCCCGGGCACGCAGATCGTCCCGCGCGAGGACGTCTGCGGCCGCGAGCAGCGTCTCCACGATGTAGCCGCTGGTTTCCGGATAGCTGGGCAGCCAGCCGTCTTCGAAGCTCCATCCCGCCGACACCCCGCCGGCGTCCGGGCACCCTTCGCGCACATCCTGGGCGCGGCACAGCCAGTCCACCAGCGCTTGCACATGCACCCTGTGCTCGCCGGCCGGCTGCCTGGCGACCCCGGTGATGTCCGCGGCGATCAACCCCAGATGCCGCGGACGCCACAACCGATAGCGTATCGGCGCACCGATGAGTTTGAGCAGGCTCATGTCAGTTCATCCAGGTCCATCCGGCCTCAGTCGCCGCCGGTTCCGGCCGAGACCGCGCTGCTCAGCGATCCGGGCAGAGGCACATGGCTGACCACGTAGCGGTGTTTGCCCGACGCCTCGGGCGCGATCGCCTCCACGGGCACAATGCGTACTTCCACATCGTCACCCAGCCGCTCCCGGAGCCCCTTCACTATCTGCGCCCTGGCGGGCCCGCCCCACCGGGCCCCGGGAACGACCTGCACCTCCACCGACCGGGCCGTGTGCTGGATGAACTTGAACTCGGCGACGCCCTCCACGTCCCGAAGCACATAGATGACCGCCAGCGCATGCATGATGGTGCCGTCGGCACGCACCACGAAATCGGTGCTGCGCCCCATGATCTCGTCGATCACATGCAGTCCCCGTCCGTCTGCACTGGGGATGGGAGACAGACGAACCATGTCGCCGGTGCGATAGCGGATGAAAGGCTGGGCGGCGGAACACAAACCGGTCATGACGGCTTCCCCCGACCCGCCCGGGGCCACCGGACGGCCCTGAGGATCGAGCACCTCCATGATCACGCTTTCGCTCATCAACAGCATTTGACCACCGGGCGCCTCGTGGGCGGTGAACCCCACATCCCGGCTGCCGAACTCGTTTGCCACGGGCACGCCGAACACCGTCGAAATCAGGGTCCGTTGGGGCGGATACAGGGGCTCCCCGGTGGTGCACACCACTTTCAGGGAGCCCAGCCGCAGGTCCCGTCCGCGTTCGCGGGCGTGCCCGGCCAGCAGCGCCAGGCTGCTCGCGTATCCGTAGATGCAGCGCGGCCGGAACTTCCTGATGGCCTCGATATAGGCATCCATGTCCGCGGGCGACATCCTGAATGCATTCAGCACCAGCTGATTGAACAGCCGGTCACGCAACGACTTGATCCGGTCGGTGCGGTCCAGCTCCACCGGGGCGCCCCACAGATACACTTCGCGATCCCCGACCTCGACACCCCACCAACGCCGGGCCCGCATGCGTCCCGCGGCATCGGACGCCTGTCGCTCTCTGCCGAAGTGAAAGATCAGGGGCTCGCCGCTGGACCCGCCGGTGTTGTACCGGAAGGCGCCGCCCGGCACCTCCTTCCACACCAGCTGGTCATGGTGCGCCCGGGCCTCGGCCTTGGTCATGACCGGCAGGCGCCTGAAATCCCTGAAGTCCAGTTCGGCGCCCGGGCGCAGATCCAGGCCGGCTTCCCGGATCCGGCCCCTGTGCCAGGGCGAGTGGCGCTCGGCCAGCTCCAGAAGCGTCCGCAGCTTCACCAGCTGCAGGCGTTCCACGGCGTCGCGGCTCAACCACTGGCTGTCCTCCAGCTCACGCAGATAGCGGAACGTGGGGCGCTGCAGCACTCGCTCGTGTAAGGGGTACAGGGCATGCCTGACCAGTGCCGGATTCATATCCTGCCAGCTGCGGCAGGAACCTCGGGGCGTTTCATGCCGGATTCTTGTTTGATTCAACCACCGCCGAGATTATGGGCTCTGTACGCCCTTTGCAACCGGGGGCGGCCCCGCGGCCGGCTCAGCGTCCGGAGCGCGGATCCAGCCCCGGCGCCGCCACGGATCCCTGGGAGACGTACACGGACATGCGCCGCAACCGCCGGGGCAGCGTCCGGGCGGGCAGGGTTGCCAACTCCAGCACGGCACCCGCGGCCGCCACGGCGGCAAACAAGCCGCCGGGGCCCAGCAGATCCATGGACACGCCCACCACCAGAGGAGCCACCACCGAGCCCACGCCGAACACCATCAACAGGCCGCGCCCCAGTGCCACGGTGTGCCGGGGCTCCACGAAATCGTTGGCCTGGGCATTGCTGAGGGGATAGACACTGAACAATGCTGTGCCGAGACCGGCCATCAGACCCAGCAGCCCCCAGAACGGCAGATGCGGCAGATTGCCCGCAAGCCCGCCGGCGACGATGGCGAGGGCCACCACAGCGAGGGCACGGTGGCGGCCCACTCTGTCGGACCAGCTTCCCAGCGGCCACTGGCCCAGCAACCCGCCCGCCAGGGCCGACGCCATCATCAGTGAAATCTGGCTGTCCGACAGTCCGATACGCTGGCCGAATACGGGAGCCATGGCATAGTAGGCGCTCATGAGAAATCCCCCCACGAAACACCCGGTGACCGCCAGGGGGGAAATGCGCACGAGCTCCGCGAACCGCAGGCGGCGCGCCTCGATGGCCCGCGGCTGCGCCGAGCGCACGAGAGACACGGGAACCAGGGATATGACAATGAGCATCGCGCTCAGGGTAAACAGCGCCCGGGAACCGGTGTCGGCAACGTTGAGCAGCAGCTGACCGGCGACCTGGGACAGGAAGTACACGATCATGTACCCGGCGAGAATCCGGCCCCGGGCAGCCGGCGGCGTCTCCTCGTTGAGCCAGCTCTCGGCCACCAGAAGCAGCGCATAGAAGAAGAAGCCGGCCAACCCCCGGAGCAGCGCCCAGGCCCATGGATTCGCGGTCAGGGTATGGGTGACGGTGACGCAGGCCAGCAGTGCCGCAAAGGCGGCGAACGAGCGGATGTGCCCCACCCGTTCGATCACCCACCGGCTGTACCACACGCCTGCGATACCGCCCAGGAAGAAGACCGATGTCACGGCGCCGATCGCGCCATTGGTCAGGGCACCCCGGGCCAGGCGGACGCTCACCAGGGTCATCATCAGACCGTAGCCGGCACCCAGGGCCGCTACGCCCAGGAAAATGGAGGCAGTCCTTTGCAGTATACGGGGCATGATCAACCGGCAGCGCCCCGGCGGGACGCCGCCATCCGTCATCTCGCGACCTTCGCCGGGCAGCGCGACCCCCGGCCATGGGAATTGCGGGCGGAGGCCCCCCGGGCACCGGACATCCCGCCGGGCAGGCCCCCGCGGGCACGCACCGCTGCGCCCTGAACCGGGCCCGCAGCGCGGGTCAACTGGTTCC
>DATFLG010000043.1:0-14195 GCA_035267985.1 Gammaproteobacteria bacterium
GACTATCCCATGGGCAACCACAGCGTGCCGTTCACGGCGCAGCGCCGGCGCCTGCGCGAGCGCCGGCTGCTGGCCCTCGGCTTCGGCGGCACCGCCCTCGCCTTCACCCTGGTGCCGGTGGTCAATTTCCTGGTCATGCCCGTCGCCGTGGCCGGCGCCACCGTCATGTGGGTGGAAGAGTTCCAGGGGCCGGGCAGCGGGCCCGGCGGTCCTCCCGGGCCGCACGCAGCACCAGGCAACCCGGGGCACGAACAGCCACGGAATTAAGAAAGCGCCGCCGAAGACGCGGAAAGCACGGACGGAAAATTCAAAAAGGACAGCAGATGCAGGAGGCAGCAAGGGAGGCGCATTGCACCAAATGTATTGGCCATGAGGTTCGGCGCAATGCGCGGTCGCTTGTTGCGCCCTGCGTGGCTGAGCGGGGCCGCCGCAGGCCGGACGCCGCGTCGACGGAATCCGGGACCGGCCGGGACCGTCAGGCCAGGTGGGCGGCCAGGCGGTCCACGCCTTCCTCGAGCTGTTCCAGGGAGGTGGTGTACGCGAAACGCACATGGCGCCGGGGCGACCCGATCTCGAAATCGATGCCCGGCGTGATGGCCACTCCCGCCTGCTCCAGAAGCTCCCCGGCGAAGGCAAAGCTGTCGGTGGCCAGGCGGCTGCAGTCGGCGTACAGGTAGAACGCCCCCTCGGGGGTATAGGGAATGTCGAAGCCCAGGTCCCGCAGGGCCGGCAGCAGGTAATCCCGCCGTTCCTCAAAAGCCCGCCGCCGGGCCTCCAGCACTTCCACGGCATCGGGAGTGAAGGCGGCCAGGGCGGCGTGCTGGGCGGGGGTGGGCGCCGACAGGAACAGGTTCTGGGCCAGCCGCTCCAGCGCCTCCACATACTCCGGGGGCGCCACCACCCACCCGAGCCGCCATCCGGTCATGCCGAAATACTTCGAAAAGCTGTTGACCACGAACACCCGGTCGGACACCGCCGCAGCGGTGGGGGACGGTGCACGATAGGTCAGACCGTGGTAGATCTCGTCCACCACCAGCCTGGCGCCCCTCTGCTCAGCCACTGCGAACAGCCCTTCAAGGTCCCCGGCGCTGAGCACCGAGCCGGTGGGGTTGGCCGGCGAGGCCACCAGCAGGGCCGCCGCCCCCTGCACCCAGGCGGCCGCGGCCGGCTCGGGCCGGAGCCGGTACCCGCCGGCCGCGTCCAGGGGCACCGCCACGGGCTCGCCGTCCACCAGATGCACGAAATTGCGGTTGCAGGGATAGCCGGGGTCGGTGAGCATCACCGCCTGCCCCGGATTCACCAGGGCCGCCAGCACCAGCTGCAGGGCCCCGGAGGCGCCCGGGGTGACGATCACCCGCCCGGGCGCCACCGTGACGCCGTAGCGCCGTCCATAGAAGGCCGCGATCGCCTCGCGCAGGGCGGGCAGCCCGGCGGCGGGCGTGTAGTGGGTATGGCCGGCCTCAAGGGCCGCCCGCCCGGCCGCCACGATGGCCGGGGCGGTGGGAAAGTCCGGCTCGCCGATCTCCATGTGGACCACACTGCGGCCCGCCGCCTCCAGCTCCCGGGCACGGGCCAGCAGCGCCATCACGTGGAAGGGGCGGATATGCCCCATGCGCCGGGCCAGAGGCGGGTCGGCGCTGCTCACACCCGGGGTCCTGCGGCTCCGTCGGCGTGCACCCGGCGCAGCAGCGCCAGGTCCACATAGCTTGCCGGGCCGGCATCCCCGGCGATCACCGTGAACGGCCGGTCGGGCTCACCCAGATGGTCCAGCACCAGCACGGCACCGTCGAAGGATTGCCCCTGGGTGTAGTGGCTCACCGTGACCAGGGTGGGAATGGCGGCCGCCCGGGCCGAAAGCACGCCGTTGGCGGAGTCCTCGAAAGCGAGACAGGCCGCCGGCGCCAGATCCATCTCCCTGAGCACATAGTCGTAAATGTCCGGAGCCGGCTTCTTGGCCGGCACCATGGCGCCGGCCCCGATCACCTCGAACCAGTCCGGGGCCTTCGGGTCGATGCTGTGCTCCAGCAGGGCGGTGACGTTGTCCGGGGAGGTGGTGGTGGCAATGGCCAGCCGCAGGTCCGCCCGCCGGGCTTCATCCAGCAGGCGGCGCACCCCGGGACGCAGGGGCACGCCGCCGCCGGCCACGGTGCGGGTGTACACGGCGGTCTTCGCCTGGTGCAGCTCGGCGATGAAACCGTCCAGGTCCGCGGGGCGCCGGAAATCCGGCCGGTGAAGGTCGATGTAGTGGCGGATACGCTCCTTGCCCCCGGTCACGGCCAGCAGCTCGCCGTACAGGGCGGATGACCAGTGCCAGTCCAGCCCCGCCCCCTCGAAAGCGGCGTTGAAGGCCGCCCGGTGCACCTCCTCGGTCTCAGCCAGCGTGCCGTCCACGTCAAATAGCAGTGCCTCAAGTTCGCTCATGGCCTCCTCCAGCCGGTACGGTGGCGGGCTAGCTTAGCGGAGCCGGACCCTCAGTGCAGCAAACCCGATGTTTTCCGGGGTGGCACCCACTCTGCAGGCCGACTTGACTCACCGATCCATTACACAGAAACTTAATCGCTTCCAATGCCGGCGGGTGCCCGTTGCAGCTGCCCGCGGTTTTTGATAAAGAGCGCTGCTGTACCGATTTTTGCAGGAGAACTGCATGCCTACGACCAAGAAGTCTGCGCAGAAGAAACCGGCCTCGAAGAAGAAGAGCGCGGCCAAGAAAAAGGCGCCCGCCACCAAGAGCACCGCCAAGAAGAAGGCGCCGGCCAAGAAGTCCACCGCCAAGTCCGCCCCTGCGCAGAAGAAGGCGGCCCCCAAGAAGAAGGCCGCTGCCAAGAAGCAGGCGCCGGCCACCAAGAGCGCCGCCCGGAAGAAGCAGGCCAAGCCATCGACCGAGCAGGGCGGTCAGGGGCCGGTCTACGTCGGCCCCAATGCCGACATCGCGCCCTATTTCCCGAAGGCGGGGGAAGAGTACATGAGCCCCGGCCAGGTGGAGCATTTCCGTAAGATCCTGTGGGCGTGGAAGCATGATCTGATGGAAGAGGTGGACCGCACGGTGCACCACATGCAGGACGAGGCGGCCAACTTCCCCGACCCCAATGACCGCGCCACCCAGGAATCGGAATTCAGCATGGAGCTGCGCACCCGGGACCGCGAGCGCAAGCTCATCAAGAAGATCGACGAGGCCCTGGACAAGCTCGACCACGACGAATACGGCTACTGCGAGTCCTGCGGCATCGAGATCGGGGTGCGCCGGCTGGAAGCCCGCCCCACGGCCACGTTGTGTATCGATTGCAAGACCCTGGACGAAATCCGCGAAAAACAGATGCGCGGCTGACGCACCCTGCGCCAGGGTGCGGTGAAAAGCCGGTCCACGCCGGCTTTTCACCCGTCGCGGCCGTTCCCGACGGACGCAGGCCATGTCGTCGGTGACTGACCCTCCCTCCGAACGCAGTGATGCCGCCCCGTACCGCGGCCGGTTTGCCCCTTCCCCCACCGGCGAGCTGCACTTCGGTTCCCTGGTCGCCGCCATGGCGAGTTTCCTGGAAGCCCGCAGCCGGAACGGCCGGTGGCTGGTGCGCATGGAGGACCTGGATCGCCCCCGGGAGGTGCCCGGTGCGGCCGACGCCATCCTGGGCACGCTGGAGAAGCTGGGCATGAGCTGGGATGAGCCGGTGCTCTACCAGAGCCGGCGCGGGGAGGCCTATGCCGAGGCCCTGGACGCCCTGCAGGCCCAGGGCCGGGTCTACGGCTGCGGCTGCTCCCGGCGTGACATCGCCCGGCGGGCGCGCAAGGGACCCCTGGGGCCGATCTATCCGGGCACCTGCCGGGGTGGGCTGCCGGCCGGGCGCCGGGTCCGGGCGCTGCGGGTACGGGTGCCCGAACAGGCCATCGCCTTCCAGGACGCCCACTACGGACGGCGCAGCCGGTCTCTGGCCCGGGAAGTGGGCGACTTCGTGGTGCGCCGGGCCGACGGCATCGTCGCCTATCACCTGGCGGTGGTGGTGGACGATGCCGCCCAGGGCATCACCCATGTGGTGCGCGGCAGCGACCTGCTGGACTGCACCGCCCCCCAGATCCATCTCCAGCGCCTGCTGGGCCTGCCCATGCCGGCGTACCGGCATATTCCCGTTGCCGTCAACGCCGCCGGCGAGAAGCTCAGCAAGCAGACCGGCGCCCGGGCGGTGAGCGACGATGCCCCCGGGCCCCTGCTGGTGGCCGCCCTGGAATTTCTCAACCAGGCGCCGCCTCCGGCGCTGGCCACCGCCCGCCCGGCGCAGATCTGGGAATGGGCCATCGCCCACTGGCAGCCCCAGCGGCTGCCGGCCGGTGCCGGGGCACCGGCTCCGGGTGGTGGCAATCCCACGGCGGGGTTGGGTTAGAATGGAACCATCAAAGAACGCCCCGTCCCGGGACACGGGCGGGCTGCCGACGCCCGGTGCACCGACGCGGTGCCGACCGACGAGGCCGGACGATCCACGGTAAACTTCGACCCCCAAGGCCGTCCCAGCCACCGGGGCTGCCCGAACCCGACAGGAGAAAGGCGATGTCCGAGAACAAGATTTACGACATTCCCAAGGAGCTCGCTGGCAAGGCCCATATCTCCGAACAAAGGTATCGGGAGATGTACGAGCGTTCGGTCTCGGACCCCGAAGGTTTCTGGGCGGAGCAGGCCGAGGCATTCCTGACCTGGTTCAAGCCCTGGGACAGGGTGCTGGACTGGGACTTCCACAAGGCCCATATCCGCTGGTTCGAAGGCGGCAAGCTCAATGCCAGCTACAACTGCCTGGACCGGCACCTGGACACCCGCGGGGACGATGTGGCGCTGCTGTGGGAAGGCGATGACCCGTCCGTGGACAAGAAGATCACCTATCGGGAGCTGTACGAGGAGGTGTGCCGGTTCTCCAACGTCCTGAAGGCCCATGACGTCAAGAAGGGCGACCGGGTGTGCATCTACATGCCCATGATTCCCGAAGCCGTGGTCGCCATGCTGGCCTGCGCCCGGATCGGCGCGGTGCACTCGGTGGTGTTCGGCGGCTTCTCGCCCGAATCCCTCAAAGACCGGATTCTGGACTCCGACTGCCGGGTGGTCATCACGGCCGACGAAGGGGTGCGCGGCGGACGCCATGTGCCCCTGAAGGCCAACACCGACGAAGCCCTGGCCTCCTGCCCCAACGTACACACGACGCTGGTGGTCCGGCGCACCGGCGGCGACGTGGGCTGGACGGAAGGACGCGACGTCTGGTACCACGAGGCGATCGCCGGACAGCCGGCGGAATGCCCGCCGGAGGAAATGGATGCGGAGGACCCGCTGTTCATCCTCTACACCTCCGGCTCCACGGGCAAGCCCAAGGGCGTGCTTCACACCACCGGCGGCTATCTGCTGTTCTCGGCCATCACCCACAAGTACACCTTCGACTACCATGACGGGGATGTGTACTGGTGCACCGCCGACGTTGGCTGGGTCACCGGCCATTCCTACATCGTCTACGGGCCCCTGGCCAACGGCGCCATTTCCCTGGTGTTCGAGGGCGTGCCCAACTATCCCGATGCTTCACGCTTCTGGCAGGTGGTGGACAAGCACAAGGTCAACACCTTCTACACTGCCCCCACCGCCATCCGCGCCCTGATGCGCGAGGGCAGCGACCCGGTCAGGAAGACCTCCCGGGAGAGTCTGAAGATCCTGGGCACGGTGGGCGAGCCCATCAACCCGGAAGCCTGGGAGTGGTACCACAACGTGGTCGGCGACGGGCGCTGTCCGGTGGTGGATACCTGGTGGCAGACCGAAACCGGCGGGCATATGATCACGCCCCTGCCCGGCGCCACCCGCCTCAAGCCCGGCTCGGCCACCCTGCCCTTCTTCGGCGTGGTGCCGGCGCTGGTGGACAATGAAGGCAACCTGCTCGACGGCGCCGCCTCCGGCAACCTGGTGATCACCCGACCCTGGCCCGGGCAGATGCGCACTGTTTACGGCGACCATCAACGGTTCATCGACACCTACTTCAAGACCTATCCCGGGATGTACTTCAGCGGTGACGGCGCGCGGCGGGATGAGGACGGCTATTACTGGATCACCGGGCGGGTGGACGACGTGCTCAACGTCTCCGGCCACCGGCTGGGCACCGCGGAAGTGGAAAGCGCGCTGGTGCTCCACGACGCCGTGGCCGAAGCGGCGGTGGTGGGCTTCCCCCATGACGTGAAGGGCCAGGGCATCTATGCCTATGTCACCCTGGTGAAGGGCTACGAGCCCGGCGACCAGTTGCGCCAGGAGCTCAACGCCCTGGTGCGCAAGGAGATCGGGCCCATCGCATCGGTGGACGTGATCCAGTGGGCGCCGGCACTGCCCAAGACCCGCTCGGGCAAGATCATGCGCCGCATCCTGCGCAAGATTGCCGCCAACGAGGTCGACAGCCTGGGCGACACCTCCACCCTGGCCGACCCGGGCGTGGTCAACGACCTGCTCAGCAACCGGGCCCATCAATAGGCGGCCGCCGGTGCCGGGCGTGAGCCCGGCACCGGCCCTCCACCCCGGCGCCCTGGCGTCGGTGCCCGCCGCGCGCGCCCATCGATGATTGTCAGCAGCACCTTCCGCCCGGCCTGGTGGCTGCCCGGCGCCCACCTGCAGACCCTGTTTCCCAACCTCCTGCGGCGGCGAGCCGGCCCGTCGCTGCGCCGGGAACGCCTGGAGCTGCCGGATGGGGATTTCGTGGATCTGGACTGGGGAGCCGGTCCGGACCATGGTCCGTGGGTGCTGATCCTCCACGGACTGGAAGGCTCGGTGCGTTCGTCCTATGCCGCCGGGATACTCGACGCCCTCGCCAGCGCCGGCTATCAGGCGGTGCTTATGCACTTCCGGGGCTGCAGCGGCGAGCCCAACCGCCTGCCCCGCAGCTACCATTCCGGCGAAACCGGCGACCTGGACTACGTGGTGCGGCACCTGCGCGCCCGAGCGCCCGGCAGGGCCCTCGGCGTGCTGGGCTATTCCCTGGGGGGCAACGTGCTGCTGAAATGGCTGGGCGAGCAGGGTCCGCAGGCGCCGGTGGCGTGCGCCATTGCAGTGTCGGTCCCCTTCGACCTGGCCCAGGCCGCGTGCCGCCTGGAGCGCGGCTTCTCCCGGGTCTATCAATGGTATCTGCTGCGCCAGCTGCGCGGCTCCGTAAGCCGCAAGGCCCGGCGCCTGGACCTGCCGGTGGCGTCCGACCGGCTGCGCCGGGCCCGAACCTTCCGGCACTTCGATGATCTGGTGACCGCCCCCCTGCACGGCTTTCGCGACGCGGACGACTATTACCGGCGCAGCAGCAGCCGCGGTTATCTTCGCCACATCGCCATCCCGACCCTCATTCTGCAGGCGGCCGATGATCCGTTCATGAGCCCGGCCGGCCTGCCCCGGGACGGCGAGCTGTCGGCCGCCGTCACCCTGGAACTCTCCCCCCGGGGCGGACACGTGGGCTTCGTCACCGGCACCCGGCCCTGGCGGCCCCGCTACTGGCTGGAAGAGCGGATCGCCCGGGAGCTGACCGACCGCCTGCCCGCCTGAGCCTCCCGGCTCCCTCAAGCTTCCCCGGCCCACGCCGTTATCCCAAGCACAGAGCACTGTCAAGCAGTTTCACGCGACCGGCCCGTGACGCGGGGCCGCCGTCGGACAACGGCCCGTGCACGGGGCCAAGGAACCGCACTATGAAGACACTCAAGTTTCTGTTTATCGTGACATTTGCCTGCGTGTGGCTGTCTGCCCACAATGCCCACGCGGGCGAGCATGGCGCGGACATCTACTCCATTCACTACTCGGCGGATGGCAGGTACCTGATCACCGGCGGTGCCGCAGGCAACAGCCTGCACTACGACAATTCGTTCACCGGGGGCGTCAAGATCTGGGACGCCGCCACCGGACACCTGGTCAAGGCTCTGGGCCAGCAGGTGCATCTTCGGGACATTTTCGGCAACCGCTACGGCCGGGTCGGCAAGCGTGACTGGGGCATCCGCAGCTTCAAGGACGTGGTGCTCAACGGCAGCTATCCCAACGGCAAGGTGATCGTGCTGCCGAGCTCCCTGGGCCGGGTCGGCAAGAGCGCCTCGGACAAGCTGCCCGGCCTGGTGGGCGCCTATCTGGGATTCTCCAAGACCAAGGCCGCGCCCAAACCCATCCATCTGGGCACCGCCGCCTCCCATCCGGGCAACTGCGGCCACAACGGCTACGCCTACAACTACATCGGCCCCGTGGTCCCTTCCCGCAACGGCCGGTTTGCCGCCGTGGTCACCAACATCTGCCAGCCGGTGCATGCCCAGGATGATTCACACAAGATTCTGGGCTACCGCTACGACTCGACCCTGGATGTGATGAACCTGTCCACACTGAAGGTCATCAAGTCCTACAAGAGCATCGATCACGGCGTCTATGCCGTGGGCATCAGCAACAACGGCAGGCGGGTCGCCTATGTGGGCAGCGAAAAGTTCGCGGTAGTGGACGTACCCACCGGCAAGCGCCACATCGTGGAAACCTACAACAACCCGCTGTTCCAGATTCCGCGGCAGTTCAGCGAGCTGTATTTCAACCGCGACGGGAGCAAGCTGGTTTCCCTGCGCTATGTCTACGACATCGCCAAGGGCAAGGAAACCGAGCTGCCCTGGAAAAACAAGAAGCTGCAGGACGCGCACCCTTCCAGCGTCAAGGTGGCGCCCGACATGCGTTACTTCGTCCTGACCATTCCGAACCGTTCGGCCATCGTCTTCGGCGACGACGGGCTGCCCCACGCCTACGGCAAGGCTGACCGGGTGGTGCTGCTCAACAGCCACACCGGTGCGGAGACGGACCTGAAGGTGACCGATGACATGCACAGCGGGAAGAAATGCGTGACCGCCATATCCCCGGACAGCGCCCACGTCGCAGTCGCCTGCATGGGCGGGCTGATCAAAGTGTTCAATGCGCGCACCGGCCAGCCTGTCTGGCAGAAGCACAACGTCGGCTATCGCAGCAAGGACGCGCCCAAGGGCGTGATTCAGGCCCGCAACGGGGCGCTGGGGCATGCCCTGATGGTCGCCGAACGGATGAGCCCGTAGATCGCAGACTCACCGGGGGGAACCGGGGGGACGGGGGAGCCGGCACCGAGCTCCGACCCGGTGCCGGAAAACAAAAAAAGGGGCCATAAAGGCCCCTTCTTTTTTGCCGGGCGGCGCGGGCTATTCGCCTTCGCCCACCGCCTTCATGCTCAGGCGGATACGGCCCTGCTTGTCCACCTCCAGCACCTTCACCCGCACGATGTCGCCCTCGCTGAGCTTGTCGCCCACGTTCTGAACGCGCTCGTCGGAGATCTGGGAGATGTGCACCAGGCCGTCCTTGCCCGGGAGGATGGTCACGAAGGCGCCGAAGTCCATGAGCTTGGCCACACGGCCCTCGTAGATCATGCCCACTTCCACGTCGGCCGTAATCAGCTCGATGCGCCGGCGCGCCTCTTCCCCGGCGGCCTTGTCCACAGAAGCGATCTTGACCGTGCCGTCGTCGGCCAGATCGATGTTCGCTCCGGTCTCCTCGGTGATAGCGCGGATGGTCACCCCGCCCTTGCCGATCACATCCCGGATCTTCTCGGGATTGATGCGGAAGGTGATGATGCGGGGCGCATACTCGGACATCTCCGTGCGGGGCGCCGCGATGGCCTTGGTCATCGCGTCCAGGATGTGCAGACGGGCGTCATGGGCCTGGCTCAGTGCGGTCTGCATGATCTCCCGGGTAATCCCCTGGATCTTGATATCCATCTGCAGGGCCGTAACCCCTTCGGTGGTGCCGGCCACCTTGAAGTCCATGTCGCCCAGGTGGTCCTCGTCGCCCATGATGTCGGTGAGAACCGCGAAGTCGTCGCCTTCCTTGATCAGACCCATGGCGACCCCGGCCACCGGGGCCTTGATGGGCACGCCGGCATCCATGAGCGACAGGCTGGTGCCGCACACGCTGGCCATGGAGCTGGATCCGTTGGATTCGGTGATCTCCGAGACCACCCGCAGCACGTAGGGAAACTCTTCCTGGGTGGGCATGACCGCCTGCACGCCGCGCTTGGCAAGCCGGCCGTGGCCGATCTCGCGACGCTTCGGGCTGCCCACCATGCCGGTCTCACCCACGCAGTAGGGCGGGAAATTGTAGTGGAGCATGAACGGCTCCTTGCGCTCCCCTTCCAGGGCATCGATGACCTGTGCATCGCGCCCGGTGCCCAGGGTGGTCACCACCATGGCCTGGGTCTCGCCACGGGTGAACAGCGCCGAGCCGTGGGTGCGCGGCAGGATGCCGGTGCGGATGGTGATAGGACGCACGGTCTGGTTGTCCCGCCCGTCGATGCGCGCCTCGCCGGCAATGATCCGGCCCCGCACAATGCTCTTCTCCAGGGCCTCGATGGCGCCGCGGACGCCTTCGGCAGGCCAGCTTCCGCCTTCTTCGGAGGTCAGCTTCGCGGCGATGGCCGCACGTGCTTCCCCGAGCCGCTCGTAGCGCTCCTGCTTTTCCTTGATCTGGTACGCCGCTTCCAGCTCGGAGCGGCCGGCCTCGGCGACCGCGTTGGCCAGGCTCTCGTCCTTGGCGGGGGCCTGCCAGTTCCAGGACTGGGTACCGGCGGCGTCGGCCAGCTCACGGATGGCCTGGATGACAGTCTGCATCTGCTCGTGGCCGTAGAGGACCGCGCCCAGCATCACGTCCTCGGGCAGCCCCTTGGCCTCGGACTCCACCATCAGCACGGCCTGCTCGGTACCCGCCACCACCAGGTCGAGCTCGGAGGTCCTGAGCTGGGTATTGGTCGGGTTGAGGATGTAGTTGCCGTCCTGATAGCCGATGCGGCAGCCGCCGATGGGTCCGTTGAACGGCAGCCCGGAGACCGCCAGGGCGGCCGAGGCGCCGATCATGGCCGGAATGTCCGGATCAACCTCGGCGTTCACGCTCAGCACCGTGGCAATGACCTGGACTTCGTTGGTGAATCCCTTGGGGAACAGCGGGCGCAGGGGGCGGTCGATGAGGCGGGCGGTGAGGGTTTCCTTCTCGCTGGGGCGGCCTTCGCGGCGGAAGAACCCGCCCGGAATCCGGCCGGCTGCGTAGGTGCGTTCCTGGTAGTTCACCGTGAGGGGAAAGAAATCACGGCCCTCGATCGCCTCTTTCATGCCCACCGCGGTCACGAGCACCACCGTGTCCGCCATGTTGACCATCACCGCACCGCTGGCCTGGCGCGCGATTTCGCCGGTTTCGAGTGTGACGCTGTGGTCGCCGAACTGGAAAGTCTTGGTAACGGGTTTTGGGATCACGAACGGTTTCCTTGACCTCGAAGCAGGGGGGAATGCTGGCGCAGGTGTATCGTCGTCAGCGGCGCAGGCCGAGCTTGCCGATCAGCGTCTGATAGCGCTGGACATCTTTGCCCTTGAGATAGTCCAGCAGCTGGCGACGCTGGTTGACCATCTTGAGCAGGCCCCGCCGGGAGTGATGGTCCTGCTTGTGCTGCTGGAAATGCTGAGTCAGATCCTGAATACGGGCTGACAGCAGCGCCACCTGGACTTCCGGAGAGCCGGTGTCTCCAGAGCCGCGCTGGAAGTCTTTGACAATCTGGCCCTTCTGGTCGGTGTTCAAAGCCATCGGTCGATACTCCGGAAAAGCTGCGTCAAGCTGACTGTAGAATTCTTTAACAAGCGGTTTAAGCAGGTCATTGTAACTGGAGGGCCTGCCCGGAACAACCCGGTTTCAGGCACTGCGCAGCAGCCGGCGGGGCGCCACCCGTCCGTCGTCGAGAATCTCCCCCATGCCCAGGAACCCCTGTTCGCCGTCGTACAGGCGCACCCAACCCCGGGTGGGGGCGTGGGGCACCAGCACCGGCTGGCCCTGGCGCAGGTAGTAGGCGGCGTCGTCCGAGAGGCGCACGTCGGGCCACTGGGTCAGGGCGCTCTCCATGGGCAGCAGCCGGGCGTCCAGCGCTCCCGGCCCCTCCTCGGCCAGGGCCTCGAGGGCTTCCAGGGTCACCATGCCCTGCTCGGCATAGGGGCCGACGCCCAGCCGGCGCAGCTCGGCCACATGGGCACCGCAACCCAGATCCTCGCCGATATCCTCCGCCAGCGTGCGCACATAAGTCCCCTTGGTGCAGCGCACGTCGATGTCCAGAAACGGCGGCTCGTAGCGCAGGACCTGCAGCTCGCGGATGACCACCGTGCGGGGCCGGCGCTCCACCTCCACGCCCTGGCGCGCCAGCTTGTAAAGGCGCTCACCCTGGTGCTTGACGGCCGAATACATGGGGGGGATCTGCTCGATGGTGCCGCGGTAGCGGGTCAGCACCGCTTCGATGGCGTCGGCATCGATGCCTTCCACGGGCCGGCGCTCGGTCACCTCGCCTTCGGCGTCGGCGGTGGTAGTGCGCTCGCCCAGCTTGCATGAGACCCGGTAGTGCTTGTCTGCATCGAGCAGGAATCCGGACACCTTGGTCGCCTCCCCCAGACAGATGGGCAGCAGGCCGCTGGCCAGGGGGTCGAGGCTGCCGGTGTGCCCCGCCTTGCGTGCGCGGTACAGGCGCTTGACCGTCTGCAACGCCTCGTTGGAGGTCAGCCCGGAGGGCTTGTCCAGTAGCAGTATGCCATTGACTGCTCTGCCTTTGCTGCGACGCCGCGCCATTGATCCCCTACCTTCTGTGATCGCCGGGCCGGTGTTCGCAGCACGCCGCCCGCCATTGTCCTGTTTCTGGAGCCGGTCTCGAAATCCCCGTGAGTCGCGGCCGCGCGGGAATTCCGGACAGGTCCTACTGTTCGCTGTCGTCGTCGTCCTCGTGGCGGGACCTGGCCGCATCGTCCGCCACCGCCTGATCGATCAGGGAGCTCAGCCTCGCGCCGCGCTCGACCGACTCGTCATGAATGAAGCGCAGCTCGGGGACCGTCCGGATCACCATGCGCCGGCCCAGGGCATGGCGCAGGAACCCCGCCACGCGTTTGAGAATGCGCAGCGATTCGCGGACCTGCTGGTCGTCCCCGAGGACGGTGACATACACCTTGGCGTGGGAGAGGTCCCGCGAGACATCCACGCCCGAGACGGTAACCATCCCGATGCGCGGATCCCGGACCTCCTCTCGGATCAGCTCGGCCAGCTCGCGCTGGATCTGTTCGCCGACCCGGCGGGTGCGTGGAAATTCCCTGGGCATTGCACTGATGCTCCCGTCCGCCCGCAGTGCCGCCGGGCGGCACCCGGGCGAACCCGGCGCGACCCGGTTACAGCGTCCGGGCCACCTCCACGCGTTCAAACACTTCGATCTGGTCGCCTACCTTGACGTCATTGTAGTTCTTCACGCCGATGCCGCATTCGGTGCCGGCGCGCACCTCGCTCACGTCTTCCTTGTAGCGACGCAGCGATTCGAGTTCGCCCTCGTAGACCACGACGTTCTCGCGCAGAACCCGGATGGGGGCGTTGCGGCGCACGACGCCTTCGACCACCATGCATCCGGCGACCGCCCCCAGCTTGGCGGAGCGGAACACATCGCGCACCTCCGCCAGACCGATGATCTGCTCCTTGATCTCCGGCGCCAGCATCCCGCTGATGGCCTTCTTGACCTCGTCGATGGCCTCGTAGATGACGCTGTAGTAGTGCAGGTCCACCTCCTGCTCCTCGATGATCCGGCGGGCGGCGGCATCGGCACGCACATTGAAGCCGATGATGATCGCCCCCGAGGCCACCGCCAGGTTGACGTCGGACTCGTTGATCCCGCCGACGCCGCCGGCGACGATCTTGACCCGAACCTCGTCGGTGGACAGCTTGGTCAGCGCATCTCGCAGCGCCTCCAGGCTGCCCTGCACATCCGCCTTGATCACCAGATTGACGGTGTGGATCTTGCCTTCCTCCATCTGGCTGAAGACGTCCTCCAGCTTGGCCGCCTTCTGGCCGGCCAGGCGCACGTCCCGGTACTTGCCCTGACGGAACAGGGCGATCTCCCGGGCTTTGCGCTCGTCGGCGAGCACCACCACGTCATCGCCGGCATTCGGGGTGCCGGAAAGCCCCAGCACCAGGGCCGGCATCGCCGGCCCGGCCTCGTCGATCTGCTGGCCGGACTCGTCGAACATGGCACGCACGCGCCCGTACTCCTGGCCGGTGAGAATGATGTCGCCCTTGTGCAGCACACCGTTGCGCACCAGCACCGTGGCCACGGGGCCCCGGCCCCGGTCGAGGCTGGACTCGATGATCACGCCGTTGGCCGGGCAGTCCTTCACCGCTG
>DATFLG010000044.1:0-3022 GCA_035267985.1 Gammaproteobacteria bacterium
GAAGAGCCCCGGCGTTTCCGCAACGACCCTGGAGGCGCTGGCCGCCGAAGGAGCCGAGAAATGAGTGACTCCTCATCGGATCGGGACACCGATACCGCCCGCCGCCGGTTTCTGGGCACCGTCGCAGGAGCGGTTGCCGCGCTGACGGTCGCTCCCGGGGTTCTTCTGGTGCGCACGGCGCGGGCGAAAACAGACGCCGAGCCGGTATCCGCCGCCGTGCGATGGGGCATGCTCATCGACACCGACAAATGCGCCAAAGGCTGCGATGCCTGTGTCAGCGCGTGTGACAAGGAGCACGGACTGTACAAGACCGGTCCCGCCGAAGACCAGGCTCAGTGGATCCGCAAGGTGGAGGTGAAGAACCCGCGCACCGGCTATGCGTTCTCCCTGCCCATGATGTGCCAGCACTGCGAGAATCCGCCCTGTGTCGACGTCTGCCCCACCGGCGCCTCTTTCCGGCGGGCGGACGGCATCGTACTGGTTGACCGGCATATCTGCATCGGGTGCCGGTACTGCATGATGGCCTGTCCCTACAAGGCACGCTCTTTTGTCGCAGAGAACCTGCACCACCAGGTAGCCGAAAGCCCTCGTGGCAAGGGGACGGTGGGCGGGTGCAACATGTGTGTGCACCGCGTGGACGAGAACGAGTCGCCGGCCTGCGTAGAGGCCTGCGACGCGGACGGCCACAAGGCCATCGTCTTCGGCGATATGAAGGATCCCGACAGCGATATTTCCCGGCAGCTTGCCAGCTACAGGACCAGGCAGATCCGAGCGGACCTCGGGCTGGACCCGGGGGTGTACTACCGGGGTATCTGACCCGAGCCACAATGACTGGAAAGCCATGAAGCACAAGATTCACTACGGCGAGATCGGAGGCCATTCGGCCGGCTACTGGGCCATGATGGCGGTATTCGGGCTGCTGGTGGCAGCCGGACTGGCGTCCAGCTACTACATGGAGCATAACGGCCACCATGTGACCGGAATGACCAACCAGATCGTCTGGGGCATGCCCCATGTATTCGCGGTCTTCCTCATTGTGGCGGCCTCGGGCGCGCTCAACGTCGCCTCCATCGGATCGGTATTCGGCAAGACCGCCTACAAGCCCCTGGCGCCCCTGTCGGGCCTGCTGGCCATCGCCCTGCTGCTGGGCGGACTGACGGTGCTGGTGCTGGACCTGGGCCGCCCCGACCGCCTCATCGTGGCCATGACCCACTACAACTTCAAGTCCATATTCGCCTGGAATATTTTTCTGTACACGGGCTTCATGGGCGTGGTGGCCGTCTACCTGTGGATGCTCATGGAACGGCGCATGCAGCGCTTCAGCCGGCCCGTGGGGATGGTGGCCTTCGTCTGGCGCATCATTCTCACCACCGGCACGGGTTCCATCTTCGGCTTTCTCATCGCCCGGGAGGCCTATGATTTCGCCCTGCTGGCGCCCATGTTCGTCATCATGTCGTTTTCGTTCGGCCTGGCCATCTTCCTGCTGGTGCTGATGGCGGCCTACCGCTGGACCGGTCGACCCCTGGGCGACGGTGTCGTGCTGCGCCTGAAGAACCTGCTGGGGGTTTTCATTGCAGCTGTTCTGTACTTCGTGCTGGTCTACCACATCACCAAGCTGTACATGACGGCCCATCACGGCGTGGAGCGTTTCATTCTGCTGGACGGGGGCATCTACACCGCTCTGTTCTGGGGGGTTCAGATCGTCCTGGGCAGCCTGGTCCCCCTGGGCATGCTCTATCACCCCCGCCTGGGACGCTCGCGCGGGTGGATCGCGACCGCCGCCGGGCTGGTCATCATCGGCGGGCTGGCCCAGGTCTACGTGCTGATCATCGGCGGGCAGGCCTATCCCCTCCAGCTGTTCCCCGGCATGGCGGTGTCGAGCTCCTTCTATGACGGGGTGGTGAACAGCTACGCCCCCAGCCTGCCGGAGATCGTGCTGGGCATCAGCGGCGTCGCCCTGGCCCTGGGTATCGTCTCCATTGCCATCAAGATCCTGGCGTTCCTGCCCAACTCCCTGGAAGACGCCCTGGTGGATCCCCATCATCCCCTGGAGGTTCTGGCAACCGATGACGCCGCACCCGAACCCGCCGAGAGCTGAGACAGGGGCCACAGGCCGCCGCGGCGGCTGCGGACCGCCGCGGGTCTTTGCTCGCAAGGTCACCTCCCGTGAACCGTCTGCTGCTGTCGGCCGCTCATAAGTCGTCCGGGAAGACGACCCTCACCCTGGGCCTGTGTGCAGCCTGGCAAAGCCACGGTCTGGCCGTACAACCGTTCAAGAAGGGCCCGGACTATATCGATCCCATGTGGCTGTCCCGGGCCGCACAGCGCCCCTGCCACAACCTGGATTTCTACACCATGAGCCGCGGGGAAATCCTCGCGACAGTCGCCCGCTACGGCGCCGGCTGCGACCTCGCGCTGGTGGAGGGCAACAAGGGCCTTTACGACGGGCTGGACCTGGACGGCAGCAACAGCAACGCCGCCCTGGCCAAGCTGCTGAAGGCCCCGGTCGTGCTGGTGCTGGACGCCCGGGGCATGACCCGCGGAATCGCGCCTCTGATCCTCGGGTACCAGGCATTCGACCCGGGGGTTCGCATCGCCGGCGTCATTCTCAATCAGCTCGGGGGACACCGCCACGAGGCCAAGCTGAGGGCGGTGATCGAGCACTACACCGATGTTGCGGTGCTGGGGGCGGTGCACCGCGACCCCGAGCTGGCCATCGCCGAACGCCATCTCGGCCTGATACCGGAGAATGAACTGGACGCCGCGCGGGCCGTGATCCAGCGCATCGGCAGCCGGGTTGCCTCCCAGGTGGATCTGGACCGGCTTGTCGCACTGGCCCGCAGCGCGCCACCACTACCCCGCTCGCCCGCGGCGCGCCCGGAAGCGGGACCGGGCGAGGCGGCCTCCCCAGTGGTCCGCATCGGGATCGCCCGGGATGCGGCCTTCGGGTTCTACTACCCGGGGGATCTCGCCGCCCTGGAGACCGCGGGCGCCGAGCTGGTTCCCATCAACACCCTGGAGG
>DATFLG010000045.1:0-6180 GCA_035267985.1 Gammaproteobacteria bacterium
TGGCATACAACCTTGCTACATAGGAGGAATCCGGATCGCCTCCCTTGCGGGACTCCAGCACCCGGGCCAGGCTCCCCAGCACGTCCTCCGGCCCGTTGCCCGGCGCGGCACCGGAGCGGGACTCGTCGCCGGCGCTCATCGGTAGATCTCAGCCGGGTCCTTGAGTACCGGCTCGACGCTGACCCAGCCCTCATCCTCCAGACGCTGGAAAAAGCAGCTGCGCCGTCCGGTGTGGCAGGCGATCCCCCCGCGCTGCTCCACCTTCAGGAGCAGCACGTCGTTGTCGCAGTCCATGCGGATTTCCCTGACGATCTGCTGATGGCCGGATTCCTCGCCCTTGCGCCAGAGCTTGGCCCGGGAGCGGGACCAGTACACCGCCCGACCCTCCCGGGCGGTGAGGGCCAGGGATTCGCGGTTCATCCAGGCGAACATGAGGACCTCGCCGTCGGAGGCGTCCTGGGCGATGACCGGGACCAGGCCGTCCGATGTCCATTTGATGTCGTCGAGCCACATTGGTTTCACTTCCGGTTCGGTTCGTGTCCGGCGCCCATGGAGGTTCACAGGCGCATTTCGATGCCGCGGTCGGCCATATGGCGCTTGGCCTGCTCGATGGTGTACTCGCCGAAATGGAAAATGCTGGCCGCCAGGACCGCATCGGCATGGCCCTGCAGGATACCATCCACCAGATGGTCCAGGTTGCCCACGCCCCCCGAGGCGATCACCGGCACGTCCACAGCATCGCTCACCGCCCGGGTCAGGGCCAGGTCGAAGCCGTCCCGGGTTCCGTCCCGGTCCATGCTGGTGAGCAGGATCTCACCGGCGCCGTAATCGGTCATGCGCACCGCCCACTCCACGGCATCGAGTCCCGTGGCCTTGCGCCCCCCGTGGGTGAAGATCTCCCAGCGCGGGGCCTCGGGATCGGCGTCCACCTGCTTGGCGTCGATGGCCACCACAATGCACTGGGAGCCGAACCGGTCGGCGGCCTGGCGGACGAATTCGGGCCTCGCCACGGCCGCGGTATTGATGGCCACCTTGTCGGCGCCGGCCTTGAGCATGCGCCGCACGTCCGGCAGCTCGCGGATGCCGCCCCCCACGGTGAGGGGAATGAACACCTCGCCGGCCACCTGCTCGACCACATGGACCATGGTTTCGCGTTCGTCAGAGCTGGCGGTGATGTCCAGGAACGTGATCTCGTCGGCGCCCTGTTCGTCGTAGCGCCTGGCGACCTCCACCGGATCACCGGCGTCGCGGATATCCAGAAAGCGCACTCCCTTGACCACGCGCCCGGCGTCCACGTCCAGGCAGGGAATGATGCGTTTGGCTAGTGCCATGAGTTGGGCCCGATGAGGTTGAGCCCGGCCTTGCCGGGCGGCGCAGCGCAAGTCGACCCAGGGCGGTTCACTGGGGGTCGAGCTCGTCGGCCAGCTTCTGGGCTTCGGCCAGATCGATGCTGCCCTCGTACAGGGCCCGGCCGATAATGGCTCCGGTGACACCCTCGGCCGCCACGTCGCACAGGGCACGGATATCATCCAGAGTGGTCACGCCGCCGGAGGCGATGATGGGGACGCTGACCGACTGGGCCAGGGTGACCGTGGAATCCAGGCCCACCCCGCTCATCATGCCGTCCCGGCCGATGTCCGTGTACACGATGGCGGACACGCCGTCGCGCTCGAAGCGCTTGGCCAGGTCGGCCACGTCGTGGTTGGACAGCTTGGACCAGCCGTCGATCGCCACTTTGCCCTCCCGGGCGTCCAGCCCCACGATGATGTGGCCGGGAAACTCCAGGCACAGGTCGTTGACGAAGTGGGGCGCGCTCACCGCCTTGGTGCCGATGATCACGTAGGTCACGCCGGCGTCCAGGTAGGCCTGGACGGTGTCTTCGTCCCGGATCCCGCCGCCGACCTGAATAGGCAGCTCGGGGAATGCCCCGGCGATTTCCCGGATCGGCGCCGCGTTCACAGGCTGGCCGGCAAACGCGCCGTTGAGGTCCACCATGTGCAGCCGCCGGGCACCCGCTTCCACCCAGCGCCCGGCCACCTCCAGGGGGTCGTCGGAAAATACCGTTTCATCCTCCATCCGGCCCTGCCGCAGCCGGACGCACTTTCCGTCCTTCAGGTCGATGGCGGGTATCAACAGCATGAATCGGTCCTCTTGCCACACATTGCCTCACCCGCGGACGCCGGGCTGTCGGGCGCCCGCCCCCGGGGCCTGTCCGGGCCATGGTGCCGTCAGCGCGGCACACCGCTCGCCCGGACAGGCGCCTGCATCATCCCTGCCCGTCCCAGTCCACGAAGTTGGCCAGCAGCGCCAGGCCGGCGTGCTGACTCTTTTCCGGGTGGAACTGGGCGGCAAACACGTTTTCGCGCGCAAGCACGGAGGCGAATTCGCCGCCGTAGTCTGTGACGCCGGCGATCTCGTCGGCCTGCGCCGGTTCGGTGAAATAGCTGTGCACGAAGTAGAAACGGCTGTTGTCCGCGATGCCCGCCCATAACGGGTGGGGCCGACTCTGGCGCACGGCGTTCCAGCCCATGTGAGGCACTTTCAGCCGCGCGCCGCTGGCGTCAACCAGGTTCCGGGGAAATCGGCGCACCTCGCCGGGCAGCACGTCCAGGCAGGCGGTGCCGTCGTTTTCCTCGCTGCGGGTGAGCAAGGCCTGCATGCCCAGGCACACACCCAGCAGCGGCTTGCTGCGGGCCGCCTCCCGCACCACCTCGTCCAGCTCCAGGCGCCGCAGCTCGTCCATGCAGTCGCCGATGGCGCCCACGCCGGGGAACACCACCCGGCCCGCCCGCAGGATGGACTCGGGGTCGGAGCTGATGAACACCAGGTGATGGCCGGCCACATGCTCAAGGGCCTTGGCGATGGAATGCAGGTTGCCCATCCCATAATCGATGATCGCGATGGAAGCCATGACGGTCGGGGATCAGCTCGTGTCTTTGGGGGCTCGCGGCGGCTCGGGACTGGTTCGCTCGTGCCGGCGGCCCGCTCAGAGGGTGCCCTTGGTGGACGGCACCGCGTCCGCCATCCGGGCATCCGGCTCGGCCGCCATGCGCACCGCGCGGCCGAAAGCCTTGAACACCGTCTCGGCCACGTGGTGGGCGTTGATGCCCCGCAGGCTGTCCACGTGCACGGTCGCCGGCGCGTGGTTCACAAAGCCCTGGAAGAACTCGTGGATCAGGTCCACGTCGAACTCGCCGATACGGGCCCGGCGGAACTCCACATGATATTCGAGCCCGGGGCGGCCCGAGAAGTCCACCACCACCCGCGCCAGGGCCTCGTCCAGGGGCACATAGGCATGGCCGTAGCGGCGGATGCCGCGCTTGTCCCCCAGGGCCTGGGCGAATGCCTGCCCCAGGGCAATGCCCACGTCCTCCACGGTGTGGTGAGCGTCGATGTGCAGGTCGCCGCTGGCGTTCACCTCCAGATCCAGCAGGCCATGGCGGGCCACCTGATCCAGCATGTGCTCCAGGAACGGGATGCCGGTCTGCAGGCGTGAACGACCCTCGCCGTCGAGATCAAGCTCCACGCGAATCTGGGTCTCCAGGGTGTCCCGGGTGACTGTAGCCTGTCGTTGCCTCATCGGACGTCTCTTCAAGGGTGCCGGTCAAGGGCGCCGGTATATTGTTGTGCTCGCTCCGGCTGAACAGCCGGCCCGGCACCGGATAGCCAGAATCAAATGCTAGCGGAAAACGGGGCCTTAGAGAACCGCCGCGACGCCGCCCGGGGGTCGGCCGCGGAAGGGACCCGCCCGGGGGACGAGCGGTCCCGTCACCGGCGGGTTTCATTTGATTAAGATCAATGAATTTGCTCCAATATTGGGGAGCCCCCATCACCGGCAAAGTCCTCGCAAATGTCCAATGCTGAAGCCCCGAACGTGGTCAGCCTGTCCGGGCTGAAGGCCGCCTGTCGCAACTGCAGTCTCTATCACCTCTGCCTGCCCCTGGGCATCGATGCCGATGACATGGAGGAGCTTGACCGGATCATACGCCGGCGCCGCCCGCTGCGCCGGGGAGAGTACCTGTTCCAGCCCGGCGACAGTTTCAAGTCCCTTTACGCCATCCGCTCGGGCTCGGTGAAGACCTATACGCCCACCGAGGAGGGTTACGAGCAGGTCACCGGCTTTCACCTGCCCGGCGAGCTGGTGGGTCTGGATGCCATCACCCGGGAGTGCCATCCCTGTGCGGCCCGGGCCCTGGAGACCACCAGTGTGTGCGAGATCCCCTTCGAGCGCCTGGAGGAGCTGGGGGCGAAGATTCCCGGACTGCAGCGCCAGCTGCTGCGCCTGATGAGCAAGGAGCTGCTGGAAGACGAGCAGCTGATGATGCTCCTGGGCAAGAAATCCGCCGAAAGCCGCCTGGCCGCCCTGCTGCTGGGCATCTCCGAGCGCCTGCGCCAGCGGGGCTTCTCGCCCCGGGAGTTCAACCTGAGCATGTCCCGCAACGACATCGCCAACTACCTGGGTCTGGCGGTGGAGACGGTGAGCCGGCTGTTCACCCGCTTTCAGTCCGACGGGCTGCTCACCGTCGAGCGCAAGCATGTGGTGCTGCTGGACCGGGAACGGCTGGCGATCCTGGCCCGGCCCTCCGGCGGCGACACCGACCAGCGCGAGTGCCGTCCGTAGCCCCTCTCCCCATCCGCCAGGCCGCCGGGCCCGCGCGGCCTTACAACATAACATGTTGAATTCAATATAAACTGCTGAATCCCGCCGGGCTGTGCCCGTCCGTCGGCCGCCCCCCGCTGCGGGGCATTCCCCCCTTCCGGACCGACCCGGGTGCGCCCGTCCACCCGCCCCTGTCCCTGCCGGCGGCTCACGCCGTTTTCATCTACAGTTTATCTTCCATTGACATGGATCATTGTTTTCCCCCAGGCCGAAACTCACATTAGGCGCCGTATGCGGGGCTCGCCGGCAGGGGGAGGTTCGGGGCGTGCCGGGGGTGACTGCGGGGGAACAGGCAGATCCTCGCGGGGGAGGCTCATACACCCAGGCACGGGCACAGCGCATCCCCGGAACGGGCGCCGGCCGAGGGATTTCCACAGGGATCGATTGCCAAGGGGTTCTCCAATGGATACGCAGACCACCTACAACTACAAGGTCGTGCGCCAGTTCGCCATCATGACCGTGGTGTGGGGCATCGTCGGCATGCTGGTGGGCGTATACATCGCCGCCGAGCTGGTGTGGCCGCACCTGAACTTCAACCTGCCGTGGATCACCTTCGGCCGGCTCAGGCCCCTGCACACCAATGCCGTGATCTTCGCCTTCGGAGGCTCGGCACTGTTCGCCACTTCCTATTACGTGGTCCAGCGCACCTGCCGGGCCCGGCTGTTCGGCGGCCCGCTGGTCCCCTTCACTTTCTGGGGGTGGCAGGCGGTGATCGTGCTGGCGGCCGTCACCCTGCCCCTAGGTATGACCACCGGCAAGGAATACGCCGAGCTGGAATGGCCCATCGACGTCCTGATCACCTTCGTGTGGGTCGCCTACGCGGTGGTGTTCTTCGGCACCATCGCCACGCGGCGCACCAGGCATATCTATGTCGCCAACTGGTTCTACGGCGCCTTCATCCTCACCATCGCCCTGCTGCACCTGGTGAACAGCGCCGAGCTGCCGGTCAGCGCCACCAAGTCCTATTCCCTGTATCCGGGGGCCATCGACGCCATGGTGCAGTGGTGGTACGGCCACAATGCGGTGGGCTTTTTCCTGACCGCGGGCTTTCTGGGCATGATGTACTACTTCATCCCCAAGCAGGCCAACCGGCCGGTGTACTCCTACCGGCTTTCGGTTGTGCACTTCTGGGCGCTGATCTCCACCTACATGTGGGCGGGCCCCCATCACCTGCACTACACGGCCCTGCCCGACTGGGCCCAGTCCCTGGGAATGGTGTTCTCGCTGATCCTGCTGGCGCCTTCCTGGGGTGGCATGATCAACGGCATCATGACCCTGTCCGGGGCCTGGCACAAACTGCGCACCGATCCCATCCTGAAGTTCCTCATCGTGTCGGTGTCGTTCTACGGCATGTCCACCTTCGAGGGACCGATGATGTCCATCAAGACGGTCAACTCCCTGTCCCACTACACCGACTGGACCATCGGCCACGTGCATTCGGGGGCCATGGGCTGGGTGGCCATGGTGACCATCGGCTCGGTGTACTTCCTCATCCCCCGGCTGTTCGGGCGCGAGAAGAT
>DATFLG010000046.1:0-10882 GCA_035267985.1 Gammaproteobacteria bacterium
GCCACGGCGACGATGACCCGCTCGAACAGCCGGGCGGCCCGCTGGATCAGGTCGCCGTGGCCGTTGGTTATGGGGTCAAAAGTGCCCGGATAGATTGCCGTGACCATGGGTGCATTATGGAGAAACTCGCCGCCCCGGAAAACCGGCGCCTGCCGCACCGGTCCACCAAGGGGATGATCACAAGGCGCAGAGGGAGGAGCAAGCACCGTTTACAGGGGGCACACCTTTGCAACGCCGCGGGCGCCCCTTCAGCGCCCGGGACAGAGGGTCCCTAACCCGGCCGGGCCAGATGATACCCCACCCCTCCCGCGCTCCGGGAGCGCAGCAGCTCCCACCCCGCGGGCAGCGCCGGGGCGCCGAGTGCGGCCTCCGCCTCCAGGTACACGAGGGCGCCGCCGGCCAGCCAACCGCCCCGATCCAGCGCCTCGATACAGGGCGCCAGCAGACCCTCGCCGAAGGGCGGATCGAGAAACACCACGTCGAACTGCCCGGTGGGGCTGGTCTGGAGAAACCCGAAGGCGTCCGCCTGCACCACCTCCACGCCCGGGGCGTCGAGGCGGGTGGCATGCTCGCGCAGGGCGGCCACCACGGTACGGTTGCGGTCCACCAGCACCACCCGGGCGGCGCCCCGGGAGGCCGCCTCCAGCCCCAGGGCACCGCTGCCGGCAAACAGGTCCAGGCACCGCGCGCCTTCGATGACCGGGGCGAGCCAGTTGAACAGGGTTTCACGCACCCGGTCCGGGGTCGGCCGCAGGCCGGCCGCGGGGGGAAAGGCCAGCCGGCGACCTCGCCAGGCACCACCGATGATGCGTAGTTGATTGCGCCCTGCTCCGCGTTTCATTCAGGCCCCCGGTACCGAGGCGGTAGAGTGCTACCGACGGGCCCGGGGGTCAAACCGCACGCCGCACGCCCCCGGCTGGAGAGCGGCGGCGCACCATCAGCATGCCGAGCCCGGAGCCGAACAGCCACAAGGCAGGCGGCACCGGTACCGCGCTCACCGGCACGCTGCCCGGGGTCGGCGCACTCAGCACGCTGAAGTCGGCACCGTTGTCATCGGTATCGGCCAGCGTGAGGCGGGCCAGGCTCGAGCCCGCCGCCGGCGCCGGGGCGGCGCCGCCCTCGCCCGCGAACACGGCACCGCCGCTGAAGTCCCCGTAGCCCACGGCATCCAGCACCCCACTCGCGTCCCGCAGCTGCACCGAATCGGGTCCGTTCTGGAAGTCCACGTCCGCCAACAGGTCGGCGTTGGGCACGGCGGTGCTGCCCGCGTCGTCGTCCGCCACGACGAAGACCCCGTCCGCGGGAATGGCCCCCTCCAGGGCCGTGGTCTTGTAATCACTGCCGGTGCTGCCGTTGACGCCCACCAGGCTCAGGCCTGCCAGGGAGGCGCCGGGGCGCCCGAAAAGCTCCACGAAGGCATGGCCGCTGTCCGAGCCGGTGGCGTCCGCCAGCAGCTCGGCGATCATGGGGGTTTGCGGGTACGCTGCGGCGGCGCAGGCGTGGCTGGAGGCGGCAACGGCCGCCAGGGCGGGCAACATCAGGGCCGCAATGGCCCGAAGGGTGGGCTTGCTCATGATCTTCCTCCTTGAAGATGACTGTGGACGTTCCCATCCTGGAACGCGTTTCGAGCATAGCCCGCCCCGGTAGCGCTGTCCCTGGGAATATGTCGGCGGATGCTGTCAGCCCGCGCCGACCCGGTCCGTAGGCGCAGCCCTGGCGGCGGTGCCTATTGCTTTGGGGCGTCCGATCCGGGCCCGACGATTACGGTCACCATGCGGTCCGGATGGACCCGGCGCTGAAAGGCCTTGACGATCTGCTCGCGGGTGACCGCCTCCACCCGGGCGTTGAATCGCTGCAGGTAATCCAGGGGCAGATGGTAGAAGCCGATCATGGCCAGGTACTCCACCACCTTCCTGTTGGTGTCGATACGCAGGGCAAAACCGCCGGTAATGTGCTTCTTGGCAGCCTCCAGCTCCTCGGCGGTCGGTCCCTTCTTCACGTAACGGGCGAGCACCTGGTGCATCAGATCCAGGGCCTTGCGGGTCTGGTCGCTACGGGTCTGCAGGCCGAGCACGAAGGGCCCCTTGCGGGCCATGGGCAGAAAATAGCTGTACACGCTGTAGGACAGGCCCCGCTTTTCCCGGATCTGCTCGTTGAGGCGGGAGACCAGGCCCCCGCCGCCGAGCACATAGTTGCCCACGTACAGGGGGAAATAATCCGGATCGCCCCGGCGCACGCCGGGCTGGCCCATCAGCACCGTGCTCTGGGTGGAGGGGAAGTCCACCGACCGCGTGGTGGACCCGGTCAGGGGGCTGACCGGCGGCAGGGCACCGGCCGGGTCGCCTTTGTCCAGCCTGGCGGTCAGGGTTCGGGCAAGGCGGTGCGCCGCCTTGGCGTCCAGGTCCCCGACAATGGCAACGACGGCATTGCGCGCCGTGTAGTAGCGCAGGTAGAACCCCTGCACCTCCTCGTCGGTGAGCACCGGCAGGTCCGCGGGCGTGCCCCCCGGCGGCGAGGCGTAGGGATGATCCCCGTACAGCGCCTTGTGAAAGGCCTCTTCGGCCACCTGGTCGGGCTGTTGCTCGCGCTGTTTGGCGGCCACCAGCAGGCGCTGGCGCTCGCGCTTGAAGTCCGGGCGGTGGAACGCCGGCGCACCGATCACCTTGGCCGCCAGGGCCGCCGCCGGACGCAGCTTGTCGGCGGCGCTGAGGCTGCGCAGGGACACCCAGGCCATGTCCCGGCGCGAGCCGGTGTTCAGCTGCGCGCCCAGCGTCCCGAGGCGATCGGCGAGCTCATCGGCGCTCAGCCCCCCGGCGCCCTGATCCAGCAGCGCATTGGTCAGGCGGGCGAGTCCCGGATGACCGGCATCCCGGGCGCTGCCGGCGTCAAAGACCACCCGCGCATCCACCATGGGCAGCTCCCGGGCCGGCACGAAATACACCCGCGCGCCGTTGGGAGTGCGCCAGTGCTGGATGGGTGCCAGGGCCGAGGCGACCCCCGGCAGCGCCAGCAGCAGCACCAGCCATGCCGCGTGCCAGCGGCGGGCCCGTTCAGCGCACATGGCGGGATCCTCCCAGGCCGGTGCCTGCCGGGGCCTGCGCCCCGGGCGCCATGGGCAAGGGGTGCAGCACGGCCACGGTCAGGTGCCGGTCCACCAGATATTTGCGCGCCACCGCCCGGACCTGATCCGCGGTCACCGCCTGTACCCGGGGCACGTACTGGTCCAGCACCTGCCAGCCCAGGCCCACGGTCTCCAGCATCCCGATCTGCATGGCCTGATAGAACTGGGAATCGCGATTGAACACCTTGTCGGCCACCACCTGAGCCTTGACCCGTGACAGCTCGTCCGCGGCCACCGGG
Source organism: Gammaproteobacteria bacterium (assembly GCA_035267985.1). Classification (GTDB taxonomy): domain Bacteria; phylum Pseudomonadota; class Gammaproteobacteria; order DATFLG01; family DATFLG01; genus DATFLG01. Next base: position 3,361 of record DATFLG010000046.1, read on the forward strand.
CGATCCCGCAGGGCCTTGATCTGGGCCTTCAGGGCCTGCTCCAGCTCTTCCACCGAGTGGTCGTGGGCCGGAACCCCTTCCAGCATGAGCAGGGCGGAGCGGCGCGCGTACAGGTCATAGCCCGCCCCGGCGCTGGCGGCGACCTGCTGACCCCGCACCAGCTCGCGGCTCAGACGGGCGCTGTCCCCCTGGTCCAGGATCCCGGCCAGCACCTCCAGGGCGTAAGGTTCCCAGGACTGCTTGCCCGCAGTGCTCAGCACCGGCACCTGGTACCCCATGAGCACGTAGGGCGTCTTCGCCGGCAGCTTCACGTCCACCCGGCGCATACCCTTCTGGGGGACTTCGGTGCGTGGCTTCACGGACGGCGGCGCGCTGGGCTTGAGGGGGCCGAAATAGCGCCGGGCCAGCTTCAGCACCTGTCCCGGATCCACATCGCCCACCACCACGACGGTGGCATTGTTGGGCGCATAGAACCGGGTGTACCAGTGGCGCAGGTCCGCGGCCTTCAGATGACTGAGGTCGTCCATCCAGCCGATGATGGGAATGTGGTAGCCGCTGTTGAGGTAGGCCAGCGCATTGAAACGCTCACCGGTCAGGGACTGGGGGTCGTCTTCGATGCGCATGCGCCGCTCCTCCATGACCACGTGGACCTCCTTGTCGAAGTCCTCGGGCTTGAGGAGCAGGTGGCGCATGCGGTCGGCCTCCAGCTCAAAGCTGACCGCGAGACGGTCCTTGTCCAGCATCTGAAAGTAGGCGGTATAGTCCCGACTGGTGAAGGCATTCTCCTGACCGCCGTTCTCGGCAATGATCCGGGAGAACTCGCCGGCCGGGTGCTCGGGCGTGCCTTTGAACATCATGTGCTCGAGCACATGGGAGATGCCGGTGATGCCGCTGTGCTCGTAACTGGAGCCCACCCGGTACCAGACCTGGGAAACCACCACCGGCGCGCGGTGGTCCTCCTTGACGATGATTTTCAGGCCGTTGGAAAGTCGGTAAGCATGCACCGGTTCTGCGCCCTGGGCGGACGGTACGCCCGCGCCCACGGGAGCTGCCAATAGAATCAACACCATCCATACTGCAACGCGCGCCATGAACCCATCCTCCTCGGAGCGTTTCTTACCTTAGCAGGAGTTGGGTGCTAGGATAAGCCGCCCGGGCCCCGTTGCCCGGACCTTTATCGTCCAATCCCAGACAGTGCCGGGACCTTCATGTTCGGCTTCAGGAAACGCGGAAAAGGCGGCTCACCCGATGCGCCGGAACAGCCCGAGGCGGCTGAGGCGCCGGCCGGGCAGGGGCCGCAGACGCCCGCAGGCGCGGCCGAAGACCTGTCGCGCCCCCGGCGGGGCGTGTTCGCGCGGCTGCGGGCGGGCCTGCGCAAGACCCGCACCGGGCTCACCGAGGGCGTGGCCAGCCTGGTTCTCGGACGCAAGCAGATCGACGACGAGCTGCTGGAGGAGATCGAGACCCAGCTGCTGGTGGCCGACGTGGGGGTGGAAGCCACCGCCACCATCATCGACGACCTGACCCAGCGGGTGAAGCGCAGGCAGCTGGCCGACGCCGACGCGCTGCTGCAGGCCCTGAGCGAGGACATGCAGGGGCTGCTGGCGCCCTGCACGGCGCCGCTGCGGGTGGATCCGGCCCGACGTCCCTTCGTGATCCTGATGGTGGGCGTGAACGGCGTGGGCAAGACCACCACCATCGGCAAGCTGACCCGCCGGCTCCAGGACGAGGGCCGATCGGTGATGCTGGCGGCGGGGGACACGTTCCGCGCCGCTGCCGTTGAGCAGCTTCAGGCCTGGGGCGAGCGCAACGGCGTGCCGGTAATCGCCCAGCACAAGGGGGCCGATGCGGCGTCCGTGGTCTACGACGCCCTGCAGGCGGCCCGGGCCCGGGAGACGGACGTGCTCATCGCCGACACGGCAGGACGCCTGCATACCCAGTCCAATCTCATGGAGGAGCTCAAGAAGGTCAAACGCGTGCTGGCCAAGATCGACCCCGAAGCGCCCCACGAGATCATGCTGGTGGTGGACGCGGGAACCGGCCAGAACGCGCTGAATCAGGCCCTGCAATTCCACGAGGCCGTGGGCCTGACAGGCATCACCCTCACCAAGCTCGACGGCACCGCCAAAGGCGGTATCATCTTCGCCATTGCCAAGCGCCTGGGGGTACCCATCCGCTTCATCGGGGTCGGCGAAGGCGTCGAGGACCTGCGCCCGTTCGACGCCGCAGAATTCGTGCAGGCCCTGTTCGGAAGGGACACCCATCCGGGCTGAGCGCGGGGACGATCTCATCGAGCAATGATCCGTTTCGACAATGTCCGCAAGCGCTATCCGGGAGGCCATGAGGCGCTGCGCGGCGTGAGCTTTCATCTGCGCCGGGGGGAGATGGCTTTCCTGACGGGCCATTCAGGGGCCGGCAAGAGCACCCTGCTCAAGCTGATTCCCCTGATCGAGCGCGCCAGCCACGGGCAGGTGTTGATCGGCGGGCACAATCTTGCGCGCATCGGTCGCCGGCGCACGCCCTACCTGCGGCGCCAGATCGGCATCATTTTCCAGAATCACCAGCTGCTGTTCGACCGCACGGTGTTCGACAACGTGGCCCTGCCCCTGGTGGTCAGCGGCTACCGCCACCAGGAGATCGGGCGCCGGGTGCGGGCGGCCCTGGACAAGGTGGGTCTTCTGGACAAGGAGCGCGCCCTGCCCATCACCCTATCGGGCGGGGAACAGCAGCGCGTGGGGATCGCCCGGGCCGTGGTCCACAAGCCGCCGGTGCTGCTCGCGGACGAGCCCACGGGCAACCTGGACCCTGAGCTGTCGCGGGAGATCATGACCCTTTTCACCCAGTTCAACCAGGTGGGCGTGACCGTGCTGGTGGCGACCCACGACCTGGCCCTGATCCGCTCCCTCGACCAGCGCATCCTGACCCTTTCGGAGGGCTGTCTGCAGGCCGCCGATGCCGGGGGAGCCGCTTCGTGAGCCGCCCGGGCCCGCGCACCCGGGGGATGGCGGCGCCGGTGTGGGTGCTGCGCCACCTGCAGGTGGCGGTGGCCGCCCTGGGGCGCCTGTATCGCACGCCCCTGTCCACCGCCATGACCGTGGCGGTGATCGGCATCGCCCTGGCCCTGCCCAGCGTGCTGCTGGTGGGCTTGAACAATGTTCAGCGCCTGAGCGCGGGATGGGGCGGGGGCACGAGCATCTCGTTGTTTCTCAAGCAGTCGGTCAAGGACACTCAGGCGGCCGATCTGGCCTCCCGGCTGCGGGCCTGGGACCAGGTGGCGTCGGTCCATACCATCACCCATGAGCAGGCCCTGACCGAATTCCGTCATCTCTCCGGTTTCGGGAGCGCCCTGGACGCCCTGCCCGACAACCCCCTGCCCGCCGTCCTGGTGATCCAACCCACCGCGGCGGTGAAGCAGGCCGCCAGCCTGCAGTCCCTGCTGCTGAAGCTGCGCCAGCTGCCCCAGACCGACATGGCCCAGCTGGATCTGCAGTGGGTGAAGCGCCTCAACGCCCTGATGGCCATCGGCCGGCGCGGCGTCCTGGTGGTGGGGGGGCTGCTGGCTCTGACGGTGCTGCTGGTGGTGGGCAACACCGTGCGCCTGGACATCCAGAACCGCCACGACGAAATCGCCGTCACCAAGCTCATCGGCGGCACCGATGCCTTCATCCGCCGGCCCTTCCTGTACACGGGGCTCTGGCATGGGGCTCTCGGGGGGCTGCTGGCCTGCGTGCTGGTGGAATCCGCTTTCGCCCTGCTGGGGGGGCCCGTACATCACCTGGCCACCCTGTATCAAAGCAGTTTCTCTCTTCATTCGATTGATCTGTCCGATGTTTCTATGGTGCTCTCAGCCGGCGCGGCCCTCGGTCTCGCCGGCTCCTGGCTGGCGGTGGGCCGCCACCTGGACGCCATCGAACCCACCTGAGCCGGGCCCACCGCCCCCCGGCGGGCCGTCATCGGGGCCAAAGTTGCGAACGCACCGGCCGATAGACCTGCAGATGGCCCCACGCGGGGCCCATGGCCTATCGCCCGCACCATGACCAGAAAACCCACACAATTGTTGGTGGTAGACGGGTCCGAAGTGGCGCGGACCGTCGTGTCCCGCATCCTCGAAGAGGAAATGAAGAATGCCACCGTCACCACCTGCGGGAGCGGCGCCGAGGCGGTCCAGTGGCTGGAGCAAGAGCGCTTCGACCTGATCACCACCGCCCTGATGCTGCCGGACATGGACGGTCTGGACCTGAGCCGCCGGGTGCGGGGAAGCAGTCGCCACCATTACACCCCGGTGATCGTGGTCTCCGGCGATGCCGACAGCCGCCTGCTGCGGGAAGGCTTCGCCGCCGGCGTCACGGATTATTTCGACAAGGGCCTGGGCTACCGGGCCTTTGTGGAGTTCATCAAGGAGTTCAGCCTGCGCAACTCCGGCCTGGTGGGCCGGGTCCTTTATGTGGAGGACAGCCCCACCGCCGCCGAATTCACCCGCCGGCTCATGGAGCGCCATGGCCTGCAGGTGGTTCATACCGCCACCGCCGAGCAGGCCATGAGCCTGCTGCGGGAGGCGACCGCGGGGGCGGAACCGGGCAGCGATGGTTTCGACGTGGTCATCACGGACTTCTACCTCCAGGGCCGCATGACCGGCGGCGACCTGCTCCACGCCATACGGGCCAAGTTCCACTTTTCCCAGCAGGAAATGCCGGTACTGGTGCTCACCGCCCCGGAGAACGACCGCAAGCAGGTGGAGGTCTTCCACGCCGGGGCCAACGATTTCGTCACCAAGCCCATAGTGGAGGAGATCCTGCTGGCGCGGATCCGCTCCCTGCTGCTCATCAAGCAGCAGTTCAACGCGCTGAAGCGCCAGAACGAGGAGATGCGGCGGCTGGCCATCACCGACAGCCTGACCGGGGTGCGCAACAAGCGCTATCTGCTGGATCACGGAGAGCAGTTCGTGGCAGACCGGCATCGCTACCCGGTGACAGCGATGCTGCTCGATATCGACCATTTCAAGAAAATTAACGACAATCTAGGCCATATTACCGGCGACCGGGTCCTGGAAGCCCTTGGCCAGCTGTTCCTGGCCCATGTGTCCGGCGAAGTCATGGTGGTGCGCTTCGGTGGCGAGGAGTTCGCCCTGCTGCTGCCCCGCTGCCCGCTTCGGGAAGCCCAGGCCCGCGCCGAGGAGTTGCGGACCCAGGTGGAAAAACTGCGCCCGGCGGGGGTAGCCACCACCATCAGCATCGGGGTCGCCTCGACCCAGTCCGACCCCGGGATGGACCTCACGCAGTTGCTCAGTGCCGCCGACAAGGCCCTCTACGCCGCAAAGGAGTACGGACGCAACCGGGTCTGCGCCTGAGACGGGCGTGGGAATACCGGAACTTCCGGGCATTTTGGCACTCGAACCCAGAGAGTGCTAAAATGCCCTTAGAGATGGTTGAGTCCCATGCGCGGAGGTTTTACCACAATGGCCAATGCATTGGTCGAGGCCCGCCACCAACTGGCAGTGCCGCTGACAGCGGGCAACCTGGAGGGCTACATTCAGGCGGTGAACGCGGTCCCTGTGCTGAGCAGCGAACGCGAGCACCTGCTGGCCGAGCGGTTGCGTGAGCACAATGACCTGGACGCCGCCCGGGAGCTGGTCATGTCCCACCTGCGCTTCGTGGTGCACATCGCTCGCGGCTACAGCGGCTACGGCCTGGGACTGGCTGACCTGATTCAGGAGGGCAACGTCGGCCTGATGAAGGCCGTCAAACGCTTCGATCCCCAGGTCGGGGTGCGGCTGATTTCCTTCGCCGTGCACTGGATCCGGGCCGAAATCCACGAGTTCATCCTGCGCAACTGGCGGATCGTCAAGGTCGCCACCACCAAGGCACAGCGCAAGCTGTTCTTCAACCTGCGCAGCTCCAAGAAGCGCCTGGGCTGGTTTACCCGTGAGGAGGTCAATACCGTCGCCGAAGAGCTCGGGGTCAAGCCCGAAACCGTGCTGGAAATGGAGTCCCGCATGAGCGGCCAGGACATGGCCTTTGACGGGCCCATGGACGACAGCGACGACGAGCGCAGCACGCCGGCGCCGGCCGCCTATCTGCAGGCCCTGCGCACCGATCCCGCTCAGGCGCTGGAACAGGCCGATTGGGAAACCCACAGCCATGATCGGCTCTATTCGGCCCTGGGCCAGCTGGACGAGCGCAGCCGGACCATTCTGGCCGAGCGCTGGCTGTCCGAGGACAGCAAATCGACCCTGCAGGAGCTGGCGGAGCGTTACGACATCTCAGCCGAACGTATCCGGCAACTGGAGAAGAACGCCATCAGGAAGCTGCGGGCGACCCTGGAAACCTGATGGTCTGAGGCAGAGGGAGGCGATACAGCAAAAAACGGCCCGAAAGGGCCGTTTTTTTTGGGCCGGAGCCGGGAACCGGATCAGGACAGGACGACAGACAGGAAGCTCAACCAAGCCAGCGCCACCAGGGCGATGATGATGGTCAGCGACAGATTCTGGAAGCTGAACATGGACATGGGACGCCGCCCTCCTCGCATAAAACAATCTGGTTAATTGCTAAAATACTAAATCAATCCTGAGGGGGCTTCAAGTCGTCCCGGACGCCCGGGATGCGGGGATCGTCGTCGTCCATGAGGATGCGGTGGGCCGGGCCGTCCAGGTCTTCGTATTGACCGTTGCGGATCGCCCAGACCAGGGCCAGGGCCGCAAACGCCATCACCACCACCGCCAGGGGAATCAACAAGAACAAGATACCCATGATCCGCAGCCTGCTGCTCGGTTCGTGACCACCCCATATTCTCCGCCTTTGGGGCCATGATGGGAAGGGGGCGGCGCCGCAGGGGGCGGCCTGCGCCCCGTATTTGACCTGAGCGGGGCCTGGACTAGGTTTTGGGTTACGGAACCGGGCAGTCGGAGGAAAATCATGCAGGTCATGGACTTGATGTGCAGGGACTTCACGGCGGTGCCCTCCACCGCCAGCGTGCAGGACGCAGCCCGGCTGATGGCGGGCGCCGCGACGGACTGCCTGGCGGTGACCGAGGACGGCGAGCTGATCGGCAGCGTCAGCAGCCATGATCTGGCGGTCCGCGTCCTGGCCCACGGCCGGGAGGCCTCCCGCAGCCGCGTCGGCGACGTGCTCACCCCGGGCGTGACTTACTGCCGGTTCGACGAAGAGGTGGACACCGCCGCCGCCCTCATGAGACGCAAGCGGCTGGCCACCCTGCTGGTGCTGGACCAGCATTCCCAGCTGGTGGGGACCCTCTTTCTGGGAGACCTGGCGCCGACCCCCGGCGCTACCGGGAGACAGGCTCCCGCGGCTGCCCGGTGACGGGTATCGACCCGGTGGCCCGCTGTTTCGCGGCGGATCCGGCCAATGCCTTTCAGAGGCCCGCCAGCCTTTCGATGATCGCACGGCAGAACTGCGGCAGGTCGTCGGGGCCGCGGCTGGAAATCAGGTTACCGTCACAGACCACCGGCTCGTCGATCCAGCGCGCCCCGGCATTGCGCAGGTCGTCCCGTATCGAGAAGAAGGAA